>NZ_JAVTWC010000064.1:0-62863 GCF_032229445.1 Tahibacter sp. | reverse complement strand
GGCAAATCGTTCGCGCGCAGGGTCATCCGGTGCGTGTTAAGTAAGTGCCATTCGGGTCAGGTTAGCTTACGCAGCCTTTTCGCAGGAAGTGAACCTGACCCCACGCGCCGGATCTCACGCCTTGGGCTCCACGGGTTTGCGGGTATGCCTACTCGAATCCGTCTTCGAACAGCGGTCGAATCGTCAGCTCCACGTCCATACGGTGCGCGGCGTAGTCGGACTGGCCCCAGAACGAAACCCGGCGGCCTTGCACGCGGGTCGGCACGGCACTCGCGTTGCGGAACAGATCGCGTCTATCCATCGCGGCCGACATTACAAAACTCGACGACGCGAAGTCGAATGCGAGAAGCGCGCCCGTGTCGTATGCGGCAAAGACAATATGCTGGTTCGCGACATCGGCCGACCATGCCGCCACTGCCGTGCCACCGGTCTGCACGGATCTGACGAGCGAGTGCGTGCGCAGGTCGTAAACAAGAATCTGCGTGCCCGCCGCGAGCACGAGTTGCTTGCGCGTGTGATCGATCGTCGCAGCACCGCCGACGGGCAGCCCCCACTCCGTCACGCCCGTTGTCGCGTTCAGCACCGTCGTCGATTGCTCCGTGACCGCGACGATCTCCAGGTCGGAATCGTCGTCTACATTGGCGACCGCGAGCGTATTCAACCTGTCGCCGACGGGCATCCGCATCGTCCATACCGCAGCGCCGTCACTGAGCGCGACGCGACGCAGGTTGCTTCCGTAACGAAACACGACGCCGCTCGAGTCGATCACACGGGGCAGCAGAACAGGTGTGCCGTAGGGTCCGTCCTGGGGCACAACGACCGTCCGTTGGCGTGTGCTCGTTGCGCCGTCTATGATCTCGAGTTCGGGCGCGCGTATATTGGCAGTGGCGACGATGATCTCGAGCGCCGGGTCGCTGTCGAGCTGTGCGACGTCGATGCCGCCCGTGCCGAGCCAGTCACGCGAGTTCGCGAGCGGCGCCGTGACGGCCTCGTCCTTCATCGTATCGGCATTGGCGATGTGGACGCGACCCGAATCGTAGCCTGAGCGCGTCGAGTACGACGCATACACATACTCGGGCGTACCATCCGCGTCGACGTCGGCAACGATGCCGTCGGGATGCGATGCGCTCTCGTCGCTCGCCCACCACGATACCTCCGGATTGCCAAATCGACCGACGGCGAGTTGGTCTTCACCGGAACTGGACACGCCCGCGCCCCAAATGATCTCGTGGCCCGGCGCGCCGTCGATGTTGCCGGCGGCGATGCGACCGACACCGTGCTCGCGGTTGTGGATGCAATGCTGCGGGAGCTGCGTAGACGTCGAGTACACGCAGACGTCGCCCCACTGTCCGTCGCCCACAAGCAACTCGTGCCGGCCGTCCATATCGAAATCCCACGCGGCGACCGAATCGAGATCGAACAGGCCGGTGAGCGACCAGAGCGCTGTTTGCTGCCCCGCGTCGAAAACATGAATCGCGTCCCAGCTCTGCATCATCGCGAACTCGAGTTGCGGGTCCGAGTCGAAATTGCCTGCGGCCACGTCGACAAATGGCGTTGCAGGTAGTGTCCACAGCACGGTACCGTTCGATGCCGAACGCACCGTGCTGGCGTCTGCTGCGAGCACGATCTCCAGCCCGGGCTCGTCGCGAAAGTCGCCGATCGCAAAATCGTATGTGAAATTCGAATTCAATTCCGTCTGCCAGCGTACAGTGCGCGTCGACAGGTCCGACACTGTCAGCGCCGCGGGGTATGGCGGGTACGGGTAGTAACCGCCGCCGGTGAGCGTGACCAATTCGAGCGTGCCATCGCCATCGGTGTCGACTACGCGCGCACGACGCAGCTCTTGCGGCATCGGCACCGAAGTAAGCAGTTGCATGTCAGGCAGCGAGTAGATGTACAGCGTGCTCGCCGCCGCCACGACGTAACGCTTCTGGCCGCCAACGGTGATCACTTCGGCGTCGACGATCCCATCGTGATAACCGCGGCTCACGTACCGCATCGTGAGTCCCTGTGGCGTCCAGTCGGCGACGTACCAGTACGACGACGAGGCCTGCGCGATCGCGATGACCTCACTACGCGAATCGCCGTCGACGTCAACGACATCGAGGCCCGCGTAGCCGGGCGCGTAACCGAACGACGCGGACGTAGCGGGAAACGTAACGCTCGCCGTGATCTCGGGGTCGAGTGCGTTTACAACAGGCGACTCACCGCGCAGAACGTGCGCCGTACTCGGTGCGAACGACGTTCGCGGCGTCCACGGCGCAACGACGATCTCGGCGCGGTGCTGCACGGTAGCCCGATTGGGAACACCCATTGCAACCGGGTAAGGGATCGCTGGATTGGCGAGCCAAGCGTCGCTAGTGGTGTGAGGCAAAACTTGGGCGCCGGCAACTGCTGGCGCGATGAATAGACCGATGTTGAGGGTGATTGTCAGGAAACGAATGGCACGCATGCTGGAAATCCATGGCAGAAAATGTAAAGAAATCGGGGTCAGGTCAACTTACGCAGCCTTTTCGCAGGAAGTGAAGCTGACCCCACGCTCCGCTCTGATTGCAGCAGTAGCGGGCGAGCAAGAGGTCGCTGACCTTGTGCTGGCTACCGGAGCCCCGGATCGACCATTTTGCCGGCACCGGCAAAATGGTCAGCGCCTTCATCTCCGGCGACCTCGCAGGTGGTCGTCGCCTTGAAGACCAACGAGCTTGCCGCTGAATCGCGAACGCTCGTCCAAGCGACAAGGAACTGCTCGAACCTACTGCAACGACATCCGCATCTCGAGCGAGCGTGCAAACGCGGCTACAGCGGCATCAGCCGGCCCGCCGCGTTTGGCCTGAGCGACAGAGGCGGCGCGGACCGCGTCGCCGTCCGCATCTGATCCGCTCGCGTCCTGCAGTAGCGGCTGCGCATATTCCGCGTTGACTTCCTTGGGTGTCTTCATGCGCGTGCCGTAGGCCGGACTGCCCGAACCGCTGGGACTGCCGCCGACGGGATAGGACCAGCCCAGGCCGAACACGCGCTGGTCGTCCATGTCGATGACGTAGAAGTCGTAATAGGCGCCGACACGAACCAGGATGCCAAACTTGCGTAGGGCTTGGTCATAGAGCGCTACGGCCACGCGGCTGGTCGGAAAGCCGTCGAAGTATCCGGCTACAAACGGGCCGTTAGCGTTCGATTCGTAGGTGCGGAAGACGAGCCAGTCGCCGATGACGTTGCCGTTGTTGTGGTACGTCAGCGCGAAGCTGCCGCGCAGCACGGCAAGCGTGCCGTCGTAGGCATAGAGCTGCTTGGTAATCCGCGTGCTGCCGCCCTGGTAGTAGAGCGTGCCGGTGACGTAGGAATCGAATTCGATACGCAGCGGGCCCGCCGCGTTGGCGATGCCCTGGGGCCGTACGTAGGGACAGCCGATGCACTGGCCTCCGGTGTTGGCGTCGAACGTCGCGCTGAAGGTGCTGGTGGCGAAGTTGTACCTGCCGGCCGAGATGAACCAGGTCGCGGCACCGCCGGGCGCATAGACGAACGACGTTACGATCATCACGTCGTCCTGAATCTCGATGTTGAAGCCGCGGCCGGATTCGTTCGGATTCCACCAGAGCCCGCGCGTAGGACCGCCGATGAGGACGGCTGCCTGGGCCGCGAACGCGATGACATACAGACACAGTGCCGCGAGCAGACGCTTCATGGGTGGTCCCGCCTCGATCGGCGCCGAAGAGACGCCTTGTGCGCCATCACTGCTGCGAGCGCGGCCGTTCTCCCACCGTGGTGCACCCTGCCAGTGAGCGCGGTTCGTCCATCGGAGCGAAGCCGGAGGTGCCGGAACGGCCCGATTGTCGCGTTAGCGAGATGACGCGGCGAAATGATCCGACTGCCGACACTTCCTTGCCGCCGCATCGCCGAGTTGTTGCCCCATCGCGGGCAGCTGCAGGGGTAAGGATCACTTCGATCGTGCGCGGTGGAAGGTGAGCTGGGCGCACGCTTGCGCTTGCCAATGGGTCGGGCACTACCTAGATTGAGGCCATGCCGTTCGTCGGCTGGACTTGTGTAAAACCAGGCAATGGGTTCGCTGAGAGAGGAAGATCCGAGTTGGCACCGCGTCCTGCTTCAGCCGGATAAGCCATCCGAACGATTGTCCGTCGGTGTCATCAACCTCGGCAAAAATCGCATAACGCAGGCACGGCACTTCGTACGCGGGCTACGACCGTCATTCGAGAGTAGATCATGATGCGCAATCCGTTCAAGCTGTCCGCGCTGGATCATCCTTATGCCGAGCGTCTCGAGGAAATCCTCGTGGATGATCTTTACCGGCGCGCACTGATGCCGGTGGTGATGCTGTTGCCCGTGCTGGGCGTGTTCTACTCGGTTCTTGCGGCGATAGTGCCCGAACGTCCGGTCATCGGCTGGATCTTCGTCGCATTGTTCCTGCTCGTCATTCCGCGACTCGTGATCGTCCTTTGTGCCGACCGCATCAAGGCCCGCTATCCGAATGCGCAGCAGCGGCTGCTTTTTTTTGCAGTCCCGACGGTCGTCGTTGGGCTCGGAATGTCCGCGATCAACCTGCTTGCCGCGCCGCTGATCACGGCGGAGCAATTGATCATGCTTGCGATCATCGCGGCAGGCATCAATTCGATCGCGATCATCAGCATGAGCTCGAGCCTGGCAACGTATCTGTTGTACATGGTGCCCAATATCGGCTCCATCGCAGTGGCGGAACTGATCGGTCCGCCACTGATGTACCGCGAGGTCTTCTTGTTCCTGATCATCACGAACCTGTTCTCGCTCGTGTTCATGGCGACAACCGTGAATCTGAAGGCTAGGCGCAACATTTTGCTGCAATTGAAGATCAACGAGATCAATTCATTGTTGCAGGAGGTCAACCATCAGTTGAAGTGCGAGGTCGACGAACGAATGGCGGCGGTCGCCGAACTCAAGGTGCGCAACGAGGATCTCGAAGCGCTGAATCAACGCATGGCCAGCACACAGGCTCGTCTATTGCAGTCGGAGAAGATGGCGTCGATCGGACTGCTCGCTGCCGGCATCGCTCATGAGATCAACAACCCGATTGCGTTTGTGCGCTCAAACCTCCACAGCCTCGCCAACTACTTGACCGATCTCGTCGCGGTGATGAAGGCCTACGAAGTAGCCGAGTCGACGCAAGGCGAGGCGGAGCGGCGCATACTTGCCGAGCTCAAGCGCTCGACGGACATTGGCTACGTGCTCGACGACATACCGTTGCTGATCGCGGAATCGTCCGGCGGGCTGAGCCGTGTGGAAAAGATTGTCAACGATCTGAAGAAGTTTTCTGACCTCGACAGGACAGCGTGGCAGTACGTCGACCTGCACGAGAGCATCGAGAATACGTTGAATGTCGCCGCACATGAGATCGGCCAGAAGGCCGATATCGTGCGCGAATACGGTGAATTGCCTCCGGTCGCGTGTCTGCCGGGTCAGCTCAATCAGGTCTTCCTGAATCTGCTCGTCAACGCGGTCCAGTCGCATCCAGGTCGTGGCACCGTCACGATTCGGACCGGGCGCGATGGCGACTCGGTCTGGGTGCAGATACAGGACACCGGGGCCGGAATTCCGCCGGAGAATCTCGCCCGTATCTTCGATCCTTTTTACACGACGAAGAAAGTCGGCGTCGGCCCAGGACTTGGTCTGTCGGTGTCGTATAGCATCATCCAGCAGCACGGCGGCTCGATCGAGGTCAGCAGCGAGGTCGGCAAAGGCTCGATCTTCACTGTGCGGTTACCGATCGACGCGCAGCGACCCGACGAGCGTGCCGCTTAGCGGATCGCGGCGGCCCCAGGCCTATGACATAGCGGGTGTTGCTGTCCTTGAAAGCAACTGTTTGAACTATGGGTGCCATCATTCTTTCCCCCCGAGATCGTAGGGATGGTGGGTGGCACCGTTCTCCCCAGGCTTACTCGAACGCTGTAGGCGGTGGTTGCTCGAATCCGTCGCCAAACAGGGGAAGTTCCGGCAAACCGGTGCCTGTGAGCGTGAAGAAGAAAAAGCCTGAGCCCAATCCGGTGCGGATAGCAATTTCCGTCGTCGAGCCGCCTTCCTGGGCCGGTAAGAAGGTATAGAACAGCATGCACGACCACTGGGCAGGGAACAGGAAAGGTGGCGCGGGACAGGTTCCGCCCGTAAGAACGAACGCGCTGGTAGCCGGCACACTATTTGTCGGCATGAAGGACCTGACAGAGACCGCGACGGGCCGAGGGTTCTCTATGAGGACCGAGAACTCCGGGCTGGCCGTGCCGACGGGTGTCGGGGGAAACTCAAGCGTTGACGGCGACATTTGCAGAAACCCGACGTCCCCGACACCCCGCAGCGAAAACTCAACACTACTACCTCCAGCCAGCGTCACTCTGAACCTCTCGAGGTAGGAATGGGTGCCAAGTGGCGTGAACGTGTACGAGATCGTGCAGGTTGCCTGCGGCGCAAGGGTAAAGGGCACTTCACCGCAACTGCCGCCTGCGCGTCTGAAGAGGTTGAGGGGCGGCAGGACAGTCGCGATGGCGACAACGGTCACTGCCTCGTTGCCGGTATTCGTGAATGTCGTCGCCCTCGGCTCGCTGGGAATCTGGATGGCCTGGACCTGGAAGTCCAACTCCCACGGCGTCACAACGAGATCGGCCTTGGCCGAGCCGGACAACAACAGCATTCCCAACAGCAGACGTTTCATGGGTAAGCACCTGGCGGACTGGCGATCGGTAGATAAGTTGCCCTGTTCGCAGAAAGGGCGCCTGTTCCCTTGAACGACGAACGAGCAGGTTTACTGCCATGGATCGTTCGACGGATCATTCGACGACCGGCGGTCCTGTGCTGGCTTCCGGAGTGGACGTAACGTGAGAGTCGAAGATTCCGGCGCGCACCGCCCCGCTGCTGGCGGCAAACGGGTGTCGCTGGTGAGGCCGCGGGCACGCGGCAGGCTGGATGCCTGCAACGCTGCTGGGACGAATGAAGCCCAGTGACCGATCCGGCCATGGCCCGGCGCGTCTGCAGCGCGCGCGGTTCCTATTGAACGCGTATACAAGTCGCAAATATGCCGATCGCGCGCGATCGCAAAGCGCAAATCATTTCGGGCGCTTACGGGCAGGTAGGGCGGCCCAATTCGGCCCGGACACCTTGGCTCGCGGAGCACCTTCGATTCCAGCGTCACTGATAGCCCGTGAACTCGGCGAGCTCATCCTTCGTGCAGCTATAGCGACCCAGTCGTATCAGACATACGCAAGGCTCTCATCAGGGGCCGCTACTCTGCTCGCCCCAGCCCGCCAGCGCTCCCGGACGCGACTCTGGAGCCCTGATTCTCACGGTGCGCTGGTGGCCAACATCTACGCGACAGCGCGTGCGCGCTCAACGCTGTCACCGCGGAGAGGTAATGTCGTCGGCGGCTCGGGACAGAGCCAGCCATCACCAGTCGGTGGCTATGCCGAACTTGGGCGCTAAAACTGTTGGCAGGATGTTGGCAAAAGAAAAACCCGCACTAGGCGGGTTTTTCTAAGACCATGAATTCATTGGTCGGGGAGACAGGATTTGAACCTGCGACTTCTACGTCCCGAACGTAGCGCTCTACCAGGCTGAGCTACACCCCGAGGGAGTCGCGCATCTTAATGACCGATCCGGGAGTTGGCAATACCTGCGTGGCGGGTCGGGGCGGAAAATCGGTAGGATCGGCCGATGTCTGAACCTCCATCCGAAATCCCTTCCGAAGCCGCCGCCGAAACCCGGCCTGACGTGCTGATCCTCGGCGCCGGTGTGATTGGCCTTGCGTGCGCCTGGTATCTGCTGGAAAGCGGCCGGCGCGTGGCCGTGCTCGACCGCGGCCGGGTGGGCGGCGGTGCGTCGCACGGCAACTGCGGCACGCTGACGCCGAGTCACTCGGCGCCGCTGGCCATGCCGGGCATGGTGCTCAAGGCGCTGCGCATGATGTGGCGCAAGGATGCGCCGTTCCATGTCGCGCCACGGCTGGATGTCGAATTGCTGGGCTGGCTGGCGCGCTTTGCCGGGCGCTGCAACTGGCGCGATTTCCACGCGGTCAACCGCGCCAAGGCGCAGATCCTCACGCATTCGCGCGGGCTGATCGGCGATCTGGTGGCGGGGCAGGGCATGGACTGCGGCTTTGCCGCGACCGGCACGCTGTATGTGTTCCGCGAGCAGCAGGCGCTGGATGGGTTCGGCTGGCATCTCGACAGCCTGCGGGCGGTCGGCATTCCGGTGGAGGAACGCACTGGCGCGCAACTGCGTGCGCTGGAGCCGTGCCTGCGTGACGAGGTCATCGGCGGCGTGTTTCATCCGGGGGATGCGCAGTTGCGGCCGGATCGCTATGTGGCGGAACTTGCGCGGCTGGTGCGTGAGGCGGGTGGCGTCATCGTCGAGGACTGCGCGGTCGAGGATTTCGCGGTGACCGGCTCGCGTATCGACGGCGTCGTGACGGCGCGCGGGCGTTACGTCGCCGACGAGATCGTGCTCGCGCTCGGGGCCTGGTCGCCGCCGCTGGCGCGGCGCCTGGATCTGCGCATTCCGCTGCAGCCGGGCAAGGGCTATTCGATTACCTATGAGCGGCCGGCGCTGGCGCCGCGGATTCCGCTGGTGCTCAGGGAAGACAGCGTCTGCGTGACCGCGTGGGCCGACGGCTATCGCCTCGGCAGCACGATGGAATTCGCCGGCTACGACGAAACGCTGAATCGCCTGCGCCTGGATGCCTTGCGGCGCGGTGCGGCGCGCTACCTGCGCGAGCCGGAAGGGCCGCGCGTGTTGGAAGAATGGTTCGGCTGGCGTCCGATGACCTGGGACGATCTGCCGATACTCGGCCGCAGCGCACGCTGGGACAATCTCAGTCTCGCCACCGGCCATGGCATGCTCGGCGTGAGCATGTCGCTGGCCAGCGGGCAGCTCGTCGCCGAGCTGCTGGCCGGTGCCACGCCGACGCTGGACCCCGCGCCGTACAGTCCGCTCCGTTTCCACCTGTGAGGTTTCGACCCATGCTGCGAGCCGCTTGTTGTGCCGTGTTGCTGTCGATCGCCGCTAGTGCGGCTGCAGGGCCAGCGCCTACCGCCGAAGCGCCGGTCGATCTGCAGTGGGGCGTGAAGATTCCGCTGCGCGACGGCGTGGAACTGCAGGGCACGCTGTATCGCCCACAGGGCGAGCGCGAGGCGCTGCCGTGCATCCTGTCGCTGACGCCGTATATCGCTCAGAACTATCACGATCGCGGCATGTATTTCGCCGCGCGCGGCTATGTGTTCGCGTCGGTCGACGTGCGCGGACGCGGCAATTCCGGCGGTGAGTTCACGCCGTTCCTGCAGGAAGCCAAGGACGGTCACGACATCGTCGAGTGGCTTGCGAAGCAGAGCTATTGCAACGGCAAGATTACGATGTGGGGCGGTTCCTACGGCGGCTACGACCAGTGGGCCACGGCCAAGGAAAAGCCGGCGCACCTGGCCACCATCGTGCCGGTCGCGGCGGTGATGCCGGGGCTCGATTTCCCGATGCGCGGCAATATCTTCTATCCCTACGACATGCGCTGGCTCACCTATGTCAGCGGCCGCGCGACGCAGGACAAGCTGTTCGGCGATGAGAAAATGTGGACCACGCTGTTCCGCAGCGCGCACGAGGCGCATGCGCCGTTCAATACGCTGGATACGCGCTTCGGCAATCCGTCGCCGATCTTCCAGCAGTGGATCGCGAATCCGCTGCAGGGCGAGTACTGGGACCGGCTGAATCCGACCAACGAACAGTACGCCGCGCTCGACCTGCCCATCCTCACGGTCACCGGCCACTACGACGGCGACCAGCCCGGCGCGCTCGCGTTCTACGCCAGGCACATGCAGCACGGTTCGGCCTCGGCGCGCGACCGGCATTATCTGATCATCGGGCCGTGGGACCACGCCGGTACGCGCACGCCGCGCGAGGAATACGCCGGTCTCAAGCTCGGCAAGGCCAGCCTGCTCGACATGAACGCGCTGCACCGCGAGTGGTATGACTGGACGCTCAAGGACGGACGCAAGCCCGAATTCCTCAAGGCGCGCGTGGCCTACTACGTCACCGGTCCGGACGAGTGGCGCTATGCCGATACGTTGGATGCGGTGACGGCTTCGCACGCGGAATATTTCCTGGATTCCGACAACGGCCGCGCGAACGACGTGTATGCCTCTGGCCGGCTCGAAACGGGCAAGGGGACGCGCAGCGGTGCCGACCGGTATGTCTACGATCCGCTCGACGTCAGCGCCGCGGAAGGCGATGCGGCCGACGAGTCGGGCAGCGAGCTGACCGACCAGCGCCCTCTGCTGCGCCGCAACGGCAAGCAGCTGGTCTATCACACGGCGCCGCTGGATAAGGACACCGATATCGCCGGCTTTTTCCGCTTCAGCGCGTGGCTGAAACTCGACCAGCGCGACACCGATTTCAGCGTCGACGTGTACGCGATCGCGCCCGACGGCAGCAGCCTGTTCCTGAGCAACGACGTGCTGCGCGCGCGCCACCGCGAGAGCCTGCGTGAATCGGTACTGGTCACGCCGGGCAAGGTCGAGCGTTACGAGTTCAAGAACTTCACCTTCGTCGCGCGCCGGCTCGCGCGCGGCAGCCGCCTGCGCCTCGTGGTCGGGCCGATCAATACCTTCAACCTGCAGAAAAACTACAACAGCGGCGGCGTGGTGAACGCCGAAGGCGCGAAGGACGCGCGTACCGTGACGGTGGAGCTGCTGCACGATGCACAGCACCCGTCGGCGCTGTATGTGCCGCTGGCAGGTGAGAGGTCGGCCGCGGTCGCGGCAGACAAGCGCTGAGCCACGACGAATTCCCCCGGCTTCCGATACGGTTTTGCTCATGTCTGTCTGTACGTTGCACCACGGCCACGCGCCGCTGCTGATTTCGCTGCCGCATGACGGCAGCGCGCTGCCGGCCGGTTTCGAGGACCGTCTGACCGCGTCGGCGCGGCGCGTGCCCGATACCGACTGGCATGTGAGCCGGCTGTACGACTTTGCGCGCGAACTCGGCGCGTCGATCCTCGTGCCGCGGTTCTCGCGCTATGTGGTCGATCTCAACCGTCCGCCGGACGACGTGTCGCTGTATCCGGGACAGAACACGACCGGGCTGTGCCCGACCGTGCAATTCAGCGGCGAGCCGGTGTATCGGCCGGGGCAGGAGCCGGACGCCGAGGAAATCGCCGCGCGCGTGCAGACGTACTGGCAGCCGTATCACACCGCATTGCAGCAGGAACTCGCGCGGCTGCGCGCCGAACACGGCCGCGTCGTGCTGTGGGAAGGCCATTCGATCCGCAGCGTCGTGCCGTTCCTGTTTGAAGGACGCCTGCCGGATTTCAACGTCGGCACGGCCGCGGGCGCGAGCTGCACGCCGGCGCTGCAGGCGCGACTGGCCGCGGTGATGGATGCCCAGAACGACTACAGCCACGTCTTCAACGGCCGCTTCAAGGGCGGCTACATCACGCGCCAGTACGGTCGGCCGGCGGACGGCGTGGAGGCCGTGCAGCTCGAGCTGGCGCAGATCAATTACATGGATGAAGAAACCTTTTCGTATCTTCCGGAACGCGCCGGGCCGACTGCCGCATTGATACGGCGTCTGCTTCAAGCCGCTCTGGAACACTGAGCGCCCGGCCGGGCGTTCGTCACCGTACCGCAGCTGAGGATCCCGTCATGCGTATCGCCATAGCCACCGCCGTCCTGGTCGTATTCGCTTCCCTCGCCATCTTGCCGTCGCCGGCCTCGGCGCAGGCCGGCCTGGGCCGTACACGCACGCCGCCGCCGGAAGAGCAGGAAAACAAGAAGGGCGAGGAGCCGCCGCAGGAGCAGGCACCGGCGCAAAACAAGAAGAAAAAGGGCAAGAAGGACGAGTGATGGTGTGGCGGGCGGGGCGCAGCACACGCACGCACGCGGCAATATCGTCGGACGGACTGCTCGCTGAAGCGACAGGCTGATCGCATTGGCCCCTTGAAGGCGGGCGACTCGCATTAGCCCTCCCCTTCAAGGGGAGCGACTCGCATTACCCCTCCCCTTCAAGGGGAGGGTTGGGTGGGGATGGGGTTGATGTTGATGTTGCTCCGCACCGCAGATAGAACACCGGCGCTGACGTTGAGCGTGACGTATATGGCATGCCCTAGCGTTACGCCGAACACCATCCCCACCCAACCCTCCGGCCCGTTGGGCGTTCAAGACGACCAGAACCTTCGGTTCTAAGCGGTCGCCTTTCACCCCCTTGAAGGGGAGGGCTTGTGGCTCTCAGCTTGGCGTTTCGCCTAGGCATTCTGCTGGGCCGCTCGAATAGCCCCTCGCCTCAGACTTCCAGCGAAGCCAGGTCGCCCTTTTCCTCGAGCCAGCTCTTGCGGTCGCTCGCGCGTTTCTTCGACAGCAGCATGTCCATGACCTTGCTGGTGCCGTCGTCGCTTTCCACGGTCAGTTGCACGAGGCGGCGGGTGTCCGGATGCACGGCCGATTCGCGTAGCTGCGGCGGGTTCATCTCGCCGAGGCCCTTGAAGCGTGTGACCGAGACCTGGCCCTTCATCTTCTCGCGTTCGATGCGTTCGAGCAGCGCGCGTTTTTCGTTCTCGTCGAGGCAATAGAACACCTGCTTGCCCACGTCGACACGGAACAGCGGCGGCATGGCGACGAAGATGTGGCCGTTGCGCACGAGTGCGGGGAAGTGGCGCATGAACAGCGCGCAGAGCAGGGTCGCGATGTGCAGGCCGTCAGAGTCCGCATCGGCGAGCACGATGATCTTGCCGTAGCGCAGACCGTCGATGCGATCGACGCCGGGATCGCAGCCGATTGCGACGGCGAGGTCGTGCACTTCCTGCGAGGCCAGCACCGAGCCCGATTCCACTTCCCAGGTGTTCAGGATCTTGCCGCGCAGCGGCAGGATGGCCTGGAAGTCCTTGTCGCGCGCCTGCTTGGCCGAACCGCCGGCGGAGTCGCCTTCGACGAGGAACAGCTCGGTGCGCGACAGGTCGCTCGACGCGCAGTCGGCGAGCTTGCCGGGCAGGGCCGGTCCCTGCGTGATCTTCTTGCGCACGATCTGCTTTTCGGCCTTGAGTCGCGCCGCGGCGCGCTCGATCGCGAGCTGGGCGATGCGTTCGCCGATCTGCACATGCTGGTTGAGATACAGCGAGAAGCCGTCGTGGGCGACGCCTTCGACGAAGCCCGCGGCATTGCGCGAGGACAGGCGTTCCTTGGTCTGGCCCGAGAACTGCGCGTCCTGCAGCTTCAGCGACAGCACGAAGGACAGCCGGTCCCAGACGTCTTCCGGCGCGAGCTTCACGCCGCGCGGCAACAGGTTGCGGATGTCGCAGAACTCGCGCAGCGCTTCGGTCAGGCCGGTGCGCAGGCCGTTGCAGTGCGTGCCGCCCTGCGCGGTCGGAATCAGGTTGACGTAGGACTCCTGCACCAGCTCGCCCTCGGGCACCCAGGCCAGCGCGAACTCGACGGCTTCGGTCTCGCGCTTGAGTTCGTGCACGAACAGATCGTTGGGCAGGTATTCGTTCTGGCCGAGCATGGAGCGCAGGTAATCCTGCAGGCCGTCCTCGTAGTACCAGGTGTCCTTGTCGCCGCTGCCTTCGTCGGTCAGACGCACGGTCAGGCCGGAGCACAGCACGGCCTTGGCCTGCAGCACGTGCTTGAGCCGCGTCAGCAGGATCTTCGGCGTGTCGAAGTATTTCGGATCGGGCCAGAAGCGCACGGTCGTGCCGGTCTGCCTCTTGGGCACGCTGCCGACGACTTCGAGTGCGCTGGCGCGGTCGCCGTTGCGGAATTCCATGCGATGGATCTGCGCGTCGCGCTTGATCGTGACCTCGACGCGCGTCGACAGCGCGTTGACGACCGATACGCCCACGCCGTGCAGGCCGCCGGAAAACTGGTAGTTCTTGTTCGAGAATTTGCCGCCGGCATGCAGGCGCGTGAGGATCAGCTCGACGCCGGGGATGCCTTCTTCGGGATGGATGTCGACCGGCATGCCGCGGCCGTCGTCGCTGACGCTGACCGAGCCGTCGGTGTAGACGGTGACTTCGATGGTCTTGGCGTGGCCGGCCAGCGCCTCGTCCACCGAGTTGTCGATGACTTCCTGCGCGAGATGGTTCGGGCGCGAGGTGTCGGTATACATGCCCGGGCGGCGCTTGACCGGGTCCAGCCCCGACAGGACTTCGATATCGGCGGCGTTGTAGCGACTGCTCATTGCGGTGGAACCTGGCTGCGGACGCGAACCGCTCATGGTGGCGGCAAGCGCTGCGCGGATCAAGCAGGCGAAGGCGACGGTACTGCCTCAGTGGGAAATTGACCGATCCGCCCGTCTTCGGGAGCGGGGCATCCGCGGCATCACACCCAATACTGGTTGAGCAGCGGCAAATACATACTGCCCATATGCGGGTTGGCTCGCTTCTGCTGGATCAGGCGCAGCTCCAGCAGGTATTGCTTCCAGAACGCATCCCATTTCTTGCGTTTCCGCGGCGCCGGCACGTGCAGTTTCCAGGCAACCACGATGCATTCCTGGCGGCAATGTGGGCAGATCACCGCGACCGCACGCTGCGACGGCTTTCGCTGGAGCTTGCGGCAATCAAGGCAGGCGAAGGTTCGATTGCTCATGTCTGGAGCCTGTTTTACGCCTCGCCACCCCTCATGGCGGGCTCTGCGGCCATGGTAATCGAGGAAAGGAGCCCTAAGGCCGCAATATCAGCGTGACGAAGCGCATGTCCGCGCTCGGCGGTGCGTTGCCGTAGTCGCGCACTTCGCGCTGCACGACATAGCCGGCCTGCTGCGCGAGCGACTGCAGTTGCGCGGGCGCGTAGGGACGGATGGTTTCGTCGGTGTGGAATTCCTGCAGCAGCGTGTCGTCGGCGGCGAGTACGCGGTACTGGCGTTCGATGCGGTTGGTGCCGTCGTCGTTCGCGCTGATGCGCTTGCGCCGTTCGAGGAAACCGTCGTCGTGCGGGCGCCGGTAGTCGAGACGGAAATCGGCGAAGCTCTCGACGGGCTTGGGCACGAACGCGTCGAGCACGACGCAGCCCTGGTCGCTGAGCAGCGCGCGCAATGCAGCGAGCACGTCGACGGCGACGTGCAGGTCGGTCAGGTAGGTGATCAGCGAATACGGCAGCAGGATCGTGGCGAAGCGCCCGCGCACGGCGGTCGCGCGCAGGTCCATCTGCAGCACGTTCGCGGCGAGGCCACGCGCGGCGGCATCCCGGCGCAGGCGCTGCAGCATCGGCAGCGAGCGGTCCGCGCCGGTGACATCGAGCCCGGCCGCCAGCAGTTCGATGAGGATGCGGCCAGTGCCGCAGCCGAGTTCCAGCACGGCGCCGTCCTGCTCGCGGCAGAACGCGCGGTACCAGCCGACGTCGTCGAACGGCATGCTGCGGCCCATGTCGGTGGCGTAGACGTCGGCGATCGCATCGTATGACCAGGTCATGATTTGTCCTCGGGGCAGAGCGTGCGATAGACCTCGCGCTGGCGCGCGGCCATCGCGTCCCAGGTGAAATTGTCCAGAATGTCGTCGTCGGCGCGCTCCAGGCGATGGCGCCGGTCCGTGTCGCGCAGCAGCGGCGCGATCTGCGCGGCCATGCCGGCAATGTCGGGACTGCAGACCAGCGCGCCGAGGCCGGCCTCTGCAAAGCCGCGCGCGCCGTCGGCGGTGCTGACGCAGATGCGGCCGGCGAGCAGAGACTCGATGAGCTTGATCGACGAGCCGCGGATGTCGACCTGCGGGTTGATGCTGAGACTGCATTCGGACAGGTGCGGCGCCGGATCGACGAAGGCCGACACCAGTTCGATGCCGGGTCCGCGCAGGCGCGCGTCGGTGTCGGCGATCGCGGCGGACTCGGCGCCGCCGAGGATGCGCAGCCGCAGCGTCGGGAACTCCGCGCGCAGCGCGGGCCAGGCGTGGTCGATGAAGGCGAGGATGCCGTGCAGGTTCTGCGCGTAGCGGAACGGGCCCATGAACAGCAGCAGGCCGTCGGGCGAGGGCACGTGGCTTGCGCGCCGGTCGATCGCACCGTTGCCGATCAATGTCGCCGGTTGCGGCGCCAGAAGTGCTGCGTCTTCCGTCGAGCAGACTACGACGCTGTCGTAGGCCGCGATCGCGGCGCGCTGGCGCGCGTCGCTGGCGCCGTCATCGTTGGCTCGACGCGCGCTGTCGAGATAGACGTCGTGCAGGCATAGCAGCCAGCGCGGCGCGCCGGGCACGGCGGCGCGGCCCTGCGCCAGCTCGGCCAGCTCCATGAATTCGACCTGCACGATGTCGGGCTGGAACTGCGCGACGGCGATATCGAGCGCGGTGCGCAGTCCGGGCCAGGCGTGGCGCGTGAGCCGGGTCGGCAGATCGAGCGCCGCTTCGCCAGCGATGTCACCGCGGCCTTCAAGCAGGCGCGCGCCGCGGAAATGCCGGAGCCAGGGTTCGCTGGCCGGGCCGTAGAGCGAGGCTTCGTCGCCGAGCAGGAAAAAATCCACCTCGTCCGACAGCCGCGCGACGAGTTCGGCAATCCGCCGTGCGCCGCCGTGCGCTGGCGGGAATAGCGCGAACGGCGAGACCAGCAGCACGCGCGGCCGGCGTCGATCATCGTTGTGTCGCGGCCAGTACCAGTGATCCTGCGTGATGCGTTCGAAGCGCAGGCCGTGATGGCGCGCGCGTTCGGTCGCAAGGCGGCTGCGGAACGCGCGAATGGCCAGTCCGATGCCGCGCAGTTCGCGCCGCGACACCGCATCGATCTGTGACAGGCGCTGCAGGCTGCGCAGCGGATGGCGCCGCGTCCAGCGATGACGCAGGTCGAACAGCAGTTCGTTGCGGCGGATCACGCGTGCCACTTCGTCGGCCTCGAAATAGCGCCGCACCGTGCCGCGATGGTAGTGGTGCGCATGCGACACCGGGCAGAACACGAGTTCCCAGCCCTCGCTCCAGGCGCGTATGCCCCAGTCGGCGTCTTCCCAGTAGAACGGGCGGTAGTCGCGCGAATCGGCGACATAGCGCCGCAACTCGGCGGTGCGGCACAGCGAGCTGCCGCCGCCGGGATACAGGTTGCCGCGCGCGAGGCGCAGGTTGCCAGGATCGCGTTCGTAAACCTCGGCGTGCTCGGGGTTCGCGTGGAAGTCGGACCAGCCGGTTTCCTCGCGGCGTCGGTCCGCGTCGGTGAAGAAGATCTGCGAGGTGACCGCGAAGACGTGGTCGTAGCGATACGGCAGCAATTGCGCGAGCGCATCGGGTGCCAGGCGCATGTCGCTGTTGAGCAGATAGCTCCAGCCGTGGCGCGCGGCGGCGAGTCCCGCTTCGATCGCGCCGTTGTAGCCCAGCGCGTCGGCGTGGAACTGCCATTCGTAGCCGGGCCAGCGCTGCTGCAGGCCGGCGTAGTCCGCGCGCGCGGCGCCGTTGACGACGACGATAACCTGCTGCGGTTCGGCGACCGCGTCGAGTGCCCGTTCCAGCGCGGTCAGGGTTTCGGCCAGCAGGTCCGGCGTGCCGCGTTCGGGCACGATCACGCTGAGGCCGGACAGGCGCGCGCCGCGTGCCGTGCGTGCAGCACCGGGACGCAGCCGCGCGAGCAGATCGGCGCCGAACAGTGCGGCCGCGAGCGGCAGGTGCGGCAGCAGGCGCAGTACGACGCCGGACCGCTGCTTCAATCGGCTCAGACTCGAACGGCTCACACCAGCCATTCCGCGGCGGGCAGGGCGAGACCGCGGCGCGCGCGTGCGGTCCAGCGCAGCGCCTGTTCGGCAAACATCGCGCACCAGACGTTGGGCTGCGGCGCGTCCACATCGACGCGGAACGGCAGGCGTCCGGCCGCGTCGACGCGATCGGCCAGCGTTGCGACCAGCTGCTCGACGGCGGCGCCTTCGGCCGCGCCGGTCAGCAGCAGCACGCGCAATGTCTGCGCGAGGATGTCGCTGCGCGGCACCGGTGAATCCTCGGCTTCGGGCAGATTGCCGCCAGCATCGGCGAGCGCGAGGCAGCGCTGCGCGAGCGTGGCGATCGCGGCTTTGCAATCAGGCTCGGCGACGAGCATGCCTTCGGCGAAATACAGCGTCGGATGCAGCATGTCGAGGGCCAGCGTTGCGACCTCGCCGCGATACGACTGCGCGAGCGCGCGGCAGGCCTGCGTGAGCGCGGCGGGCAGCGGCCTGTGCCGCTCCGCGAGTTCCGCGCGCGAGCTGGCCTTGACTTCGAACGGTCCGCCGAGCGTCGACCAGCGCGGTGGCAAGGTCACGCCGGCGTCGGTTCGTGCGGCGCGGATACGGCCGTCGGCATCGACGAACGCGGCGAGTTCGTCGATCAGCCGCTCGACCGCGCTCGTCGGGAGCGCGACGAGTCCGGCCTCGTGCGCGGCGCACAGTCCGCGCAACAGCATGGCCAGATCAAAGAAAAACACGGCACGGTTGCGCCAGTCGTCGGCGCCGTCCGCGCCAACGTAAGCCCGCGTCGCCGGCACCGCGCCGTCGGCGAGCACGCGCTCGGCCCAGTCGGTCGCGGCCTGCGCGGCCGGGCGCAGGAGGTCCGCATCGGTGACGCTGGCGACATCGGCCAGCCAGTGCAGGTAGTAACCGGTAATCTCGGGATAGACGTAACGCGCCTTGCCGTCGGCGTCGAATGCGCCGTAGATGCCGCCTGCCTGCGCGCCTTGCGCGCATTGCACGTCGCCGGCGAGCAGCCAATGGCGCAGCCGCGCCGCGGTGGTTTCGCACAGGTCAGTCAGGGCTTCGCCGCTCATGCCACGTCCTTGTCCGCAAGGGCGCACATGGTAGCGTGAGTTCGTCGATGCGCTACGCACGGCGGCATCGCCGCGCGGGAAAAATCCGCGCGAAAATCCGGGCGCGAAAACTCAGGCGAGAAACTGCGCGATCGTCTGTGCGATGCGCTCACCGCTGCGGCCATCGCCGTACGGCGCGTCGCGCGTAAAGGCCAGCGCCGGCGCCGGTGGCGTCGACAGCAGGCGATCGGCTTCGGCCACGATGCGGTCGGTGCGCAGCGGCACCAGTGTTGCCGCACCGAGCGCGACGCTTTCCGGCCGTTCGGTGTTTTCGCGCACGACCAGCACGGGCGTGCCGAGATAGGGCGCTTCTTCCTGGATGCCGCCGGAATCGGTTATCGCCAGGCGCGCGTGCGCGAGCAGGGCGATGAACGGACGGTAGTCCAGCGGTTCGACGAGGCTGATGCGTGGATGCCCCGACAGATGCCGGCGGATGCGATGGCCGACGGCGGGGTTCGGATGCACCGGGCAGACCACGCCGACGTCGGCGTGCCGCGCCAGCAGCTCGAGCACGGCGGCGCAGACGATGTCGAGGCCGCGGCCGTAGTTCTCGCGCCGGTGCAGGGTCAGCGCGACATGCCGCGGCGTGTCGGGCAGGAAGGGCAGGGCCAGCGGCCGCGTGTCCTCGACCTGCTCGCGCAGCAGGTCGATCACGCTGTTGCCGACATCGAAGATACGTTCGGCCGCGATGCCTTCGCCGCGCAGGTTGGCGGCGGCATGCGCGGTCGGCGCGAAATGCAGGCGCGCGATCGGCGCGATGCGGCGGCGAAACAGTTCTTCCGGAAACGGCCGATACGGATGGTTCGTGCGCAGGCCGGCCTCGACATGGGCTAGCGGCAGACCGAGATCGCGTGCGGCGAGCGCGGCGGCATACGCGGTCGAGGTATCGCCCTGGCTCACGACGAGTGCACTGCGTTGCGCGCGGGCGGTATCGCGGATCCGTTCGCGCAGCGCGGTCAGCGCATGCGACAGCGATGCGGCGGCGATCTGGCTGATCGTCAGATCGCAGTGCAGGCCGAGCTGGGCGAACGTGCGCTCGACCATGGCCTGGTGCTGGCCGCTGTTGAGCAGTTGCGTGTCCAGCACCGGCTGCGCCCGCAGCGCGCGGACGACGCTGGCGAGCTTGAGGCATTCGGGGCGGGTGCCGGCGACGACGAGGACGCGGCGGCGCGGAAGGACAGAGGTCATGGCGATCGGCCTACAGCGCCGCGCAGCGCAGCGCCAGCCAGCGCTGCGCATCGGCGTCCAGCAGCGGCGCGAGCTCGGCTTCGACCTGGGCGTGATACCAGTCGAGCCAGTCGCGTTCGGCCGTGGTCAGCAGTGCGGTGACGATGGGGCGCGTGTCGATGGGGCATAGGGTCAAGGTGTCGAACGCCAGGAATTCACCGAATTCGCCGTCGCCGGCGCACACCGTCGCGATCAGGTTCTCGATGCGCACGCCGTGGCGCCCCGGGCGGTAGATGCCGGGCTCGTTCGAGGTGACCATGCCCGGCAGCAGCGGCTCCCCGGTTTCGCCGGGCACGGGCGGGCGTATCGACTGCGGCCCTTCGTGTACGTTGAGGAAATAACCTACGCCGTGGCCGGTGCCGTGGCCGTAGTTGATGCCCTCGGCCCAGATCGGCGCACGCGCGAGCGCATCGAGCTGCTGGCCGGTGGTGCCGCGCGGAAAGCGCGCACGCGACAGCGCGATCATGCCCTTGAGCACCAGGGTGTAGTCGCGGCGCTGCTCCGGCGTGGTGTCGCCGAGCGCGATCGTGCGCGTGATGTCGGTGGTGCCGCCTTCGTACTGGCCGCCGGAGTCGACCAGCAGCAGACCGCTGGGCGACAGCGTGGCGTGGCTCTGCGCGGTTGCGCGGTAGTGCGGCAGTGCGCCGTTGGCCATGTAGCCGGCGATGGTGGCGAAGCTCTCGCCGACGAAATCCGGCTGCGCTTCGCGCTGGCGCTTCAGCTCCGCGGCGACGTCGAGTTCGGTCAGCGGGGTGGTGCCGATGTGCTGCTCGAGCCAGATCAGGAATCGCACCAGCGCCACGCCATCGTGGCGCATGGCGGCGCGGATGTGCTGGAGTTCGGCCGGCGTCTTTATCGCCTTGAAGCGCTGGCTCGGATTGATCTGCTGCACGACGCGGACCTCGTCGGCGACGGCGGCGGCCAGCGCATGCACGACGCGGCGCGGGTCGAGCAGGATGCAGTCGCCGGCGCCCAGCGTGGCGAGTGCGGTCGTGGCCGCGGCGTAGTCGGCCAGCACGATGCCGTCGGCGGCGAGCTGGCGGCCCAGCACCGGCGTGATCTTGCCGGGTGGGACGAACAGGATGGCCTTGTCCGGGCCGATCAGCAGGTGGGCGAGAAAGACCGGGTTGTACGGTACGTCGCTGCCGCGCAGGTTGGTGATCCAGGCCACGTCGTCGAGCGAGGACACCAGATGATGCGTCGCGCCGGCCTGTGCCATCGCGGCGCGTACCCGGGCGAGGCGTTCCTCGCGGCTGGAGCTGACGTAGTCGGCACCGTGTTCACGCACCGGATCGCACGGCAGCGGTGGCCGGTCGTCCCAGATTGCATCGATCAGATCGAGGTCGGTGCGCAGCACTATGCCGCGGGCGGACAGACGCGGCTGCAGCAGGTCCTGCATGCCCAGGGCCTGCACGTCGCCGGCGACAGCGACGGTCTGGCCGGACGTGAGCCGGGCGCAGAGCCAGTCCACATGCTCGGGCCGGTGCGGTGTCGTCAGGCGCATCAGGCTGACCTCGCTGCCCGCCAATTCCTGCGTGGCTTGCTCGAAGTAGCGCGAATCGGTCCAGATCCCGGCGAAATCGGCCGTCACGACCAGCGTGCCGCTCGAACCGGAGAAACCCGACAGCCACTGGCGCCCCTGCCAGCGTGCCGGCAGATATTCGGACAGGTGCGGATCGGCCGTGGGAACGATGACGGCATCGACACCGTGCCGCGTCAGGGAAGCACGCAGGTCGCGCAGACGTTCGCTGGTGCTCATGGTCGGAATGCCGGGGTTTCGGGGCAGCCGGCCACGCTAGCAATCTCTGCGGGGGGAGCACAAGCCGCTGCCGCTCCGGTTGCCGAGCCTCATGTTGCGGAGCGCCAACTGCCGAACAGCCACAGGAACAGCGCGAGAGCGATCAGGCCGCCTACCAACAGGCTCAGGCGCGCAGCCATGGCGTTGCGCAGCTTCCTGGCAAGCATCTGAAGCGACACGTCAATCAGCAACAACCACAGCAGGCAGAACACCAGGACAGCCCATCCGGGCCACCGAAACCCGTATCCCAGAAAAAAACCCAGTGTTATCAGAGGAATCGAACAGAAAAAGTCCAGAGCATGTCGGCGAACCATCGGCGCTCCTCGCCTTGGGCGGTGTCTTCGCGCGAGTGTAAGCGGGCGCAGCGCGGCCCCGAAGAGGGCGCACATTCCCGGGCAGTCAATCGGAGTAACCCGGTTGCTCCTTGCATCGGGTTTGCGCAGCAGTGGTTCGATGGCCAGTGAGGATTCGTCACGTCGCTCGCGGTTGCGCCCCGATGCCGGTAAAATCGGGTTTTCCAGCCATCCCCGCTGCTCATGACCCCTCTGATCTTCGTTACCGGTGGTGTGGTGTCCTCGCTAGGCAAGGGCATCGCCGCCGCCTCTCTCGCGTCCATCCTCGAAGCCCGCGGCCTGCGCGTGACGATGATGAAACTCGATCCCTACATCAACGTCGACCCGGGCACCATGAGTCCGTTCCAGCACGGCGAGGTCTACGTCACCGACGACGGTGCCGAGACCGACCTGGACCTGGGCCATTACGAACGCTTCGTGCGTACGCGCCTGACCGGGCGCAATTCGATCACCACCGGCAAGATCTACGAGTCCGTGATCCGCAAGGAGCGCCGTGGCGACTACCTTGGCGGCACGGTGCAGGTGATTCCGCATATCACCGACGAGATCAAGCACTGCATCTACGAGGCCACGCGCGGCTACGACGTCGCGCTGGTCGAGGTCGGCGGCACCGTCGGCGACATCGAGTCGCTGCCGTTCCTCGAGGCGATTCGCCAGATCCGCATCGAACACGGTCCGGAAAAGTGCCTGTTCATGCACCTGACCCTGGTGCCGTACATCAAGGCCGCCGGCGAGATCAAGACCAAGCCGACCCAGCATTCCGTCAAGGAACTGCGCACCATCGGCATCCAGCCCGACATCCTGCTGCTGCGCTGCGAACAGCCGGTGCCCGACAGCGAACGGCGCAAGATTGCGCTTTTTACCAATGTTCCCGAACGCGCTGTGCTCAGCGCGATGGACGTCGACACGATCTACCAGCTGCCGTCCTGGCTGCACCAGCAGGGCCTCGACCGCCTCGTCATCGACCACCTGCGCCTGGATGCCGGCCCGGCCGACCTGTCGGCCTGGGATCGCGTCGTTGCTGCGGTGGAAAACCCCAAGGACGAGGTCACCGTCGCGATCATCGGCAAGTACGTCGAGCACAAGGACGCGTACAAGTCGCTCGGCGAAGCGCTGCGCCACGGTGGCATCAAACAGTCGACGCGGGTCAACCTGCGCTGGCTGGAGTCCGAGCAGGTCGAGGCCGAAGGCGGCAGCGTGCTCAAGGACTGCGATGCGGTGCTCGTGCCCGGCGGTTTCGGCAAGCGCGGCTTCGAAGGCAAGGTCGCCGCGGCGCGCTGGGCGCGCGAGAACGGCGTGCCGTACTTCGGCATCTGCTACGGCATGCATGCGGCGGTCGTGGATTTCGCGCGCAACATCGCCGGCCTGGAAGGCGCCAATTCGAGCGAGAACGAGAAGAACTGCGCGCATCCGGTCATCGGCCTGATCACCGAATGGCGCACCGCCGCGGGCGACGTGGAAAAACGCACCGAGGCGTCCGACCTCGGCGGCACCATGCGCCTGGGCGCGCAGGAATGCCGCCTCAAGGCCGGCTCGCTCGCGCGCAAGCTGTACGGGCAGGACGTGATCCGCGAGCGCCATCGCCATCGCTATGAATTCAACAACATGTATCGCCAGCAGTTCGAGGACCTGGGCCTGACCATGGCCGGCAAGTCGATGGACGACCTGCTCGTGGAAGTGATCGAACTGCCGAATCATCCGTGGTTCCTCGCCTGCCAGTTCCATCCGGAATTCACCTCCACGCCGCGCGACGGGCATCCGCTGTTCATCGGCTTCGTGCAGGCTGCGCGCGAATACAAGATCGTGCGCAACGCACCGCGCCTCGCCCAGGCGGCCGGCGCATGAGCATGGACCTGTGCGGATTCAAAGTCGGCCTGGACCAGCCGCTGTTCCTGATCGCCGGACCCTGCGTGATCGAATCGCTGCAGCTGCAGATGGACACGGCCGGCACGCTGAAGGAAATCACCGGCCGGCTCGGCATCAACTTCATCTTCAAGTCGAGCTTCGACAAGGCCAACCGCACCTCGGGCACGAGTTTCCGCGGTCCCGGCATCGAGGAAGGCCTCAAGGTGCTCGACGCGGTGAAGCGCCAGCTCGGCGTGCCGGTGCTCACCGACGTGCACGAGTACACGCCGATGGACGAGGTCGCGAGCGTCGTCGACGTGCTGCAGACGCCGGCTTTCCTGTGCCGCCAGACCGACTTCATCCAGAACGTCGCGCGTGCCGGCAAGCCGGTCAACATCAAGAAAGGGCAGTTCCTGTCGCCCTGGGAAATGAAACACGTTGCGGCCAAGGCCAAGGCCACCGGCAACGAGCAGATCATGGTCTGCGAGCGCGGCGCGAGCTTCGGCTACAACAACCTGGTGTCGGACATGCGCAGCCTGTCGGTGATGCGCGATACCGGGTGCCCGGTCGTGTTCGACGCGACGCATTCGGTGCAGTTGCCCGGCGGTGCCGACGGCAAGTCCGGCGGCCAGCGCGAATTCGTGCCGGTGCTGTCGCGCGCCGCGGTCGCGGTCGGCATCGCCGGTATCTTCATGGAAACGCACCCGGATCCGGACAAGGCGCTCAGCGACGGGCCGAATGCCTGGCCGCTGGGCAAGATGGAGGCGTTGCTGGAGACGCTGGTCGAACTCGACCGCATCGGCAAGCGCAATGGCTTCCTCGAAACGCAGGCCTAGGAGCTTCCGATGCAGGACGAACAGGTGGTGCAACTGCTGCGTGAGATCCGCGACGGTCAGCAGGAACTGATCGCGTTGCATCGCGAGACGGCGCAGCGTTCGCTGCAGGCGCAACAGACGACGATCGATATCCAGCGGCGCGGCGCGCGCCTGTATCGCATCGTGGTGAGCGTGGGCGCCGTGGCGCTTGCCATCCTGTTCTACTACTTCCTTTCTCTTTGACCTGACGAGTCTCCTTGCCAATGACCACGATCACCAAGATCCACGCCCGCGAAATCCTCGATTCCCGCGGCAATCCCACGCTCGAAGCGGAAGTCACGCTGTCGACCGGCCATACCGGCCGCGCCGCCGTGCCCTCGGGCGCGTCGACCGGCTCGCGCGAGGCGGTGGAATTGCGCGACGGCGACAAGACGCGCTATCTCGGCAAGGGCGTGACCAAGGCGGTCGGCAACGTCAACACGACGATCGCGTCCGCGCTCATGGGTTTCGATGCGGCCGACCAGAATGCGCTGGACCGCAAGCTCATCGCGCTCGATGGTTCGCCGAACAAGAACCATCTCGGCGCGAACGCGCTGCTCGGCGTGTCGCTGGCCAACGCGCATGCGGTCGCCGCGGCGCGCGGACTGCCGCTGTGGAAGCATCTCGCCGGTGCGCGGCCGGCTCGCCTGCCGGTGCCGATGATGAACATCGTCAACGGCGGCGCGCATGCGGACAACAACGTCGACATGCAGGAATTCATGGTGCTGCCGGTGGGCTGCGCGAGCTTCTCCGAAGCGCTGCGCTGCGGCGCCGAGATCTTCCATGCACTGAAATCCGTGCTCAAGAGCCGCGGCCTGTCGACCGCGGTCGGCGATGAAGGCGGGTTCGCGCCGGACCTGAAGTCGAACGAGGAAGCGGTCGAGACCATCCTCGAAGCCATCGCCAAGGCCGGCTATACGGCCGGCGAAGACGTCTACCTCGGCCTCGACGTGGCCAGCTCCGAATTCTTCGAGAACGGCAAGTACAACCTGTCCGGCGAAGGCAAGCGCCTGAGCTCCGAACAGTTCGCCGATTTCCTCGCCGACTGGTGCGCGCGCTATCCGATCATCACGATCGAGGACGGCATGGCCGAAGGCGACTGGGACGGCTGGAAGGTACTGACCGACAAGCTCGGCAAGAAGATTCAGCTCGTCGGCGACGACCTGTTCGTGACCAACACGGCGATCTTCAGTCAGGGCATCGAGAAGCAGATCGCCAATTCCATCCTGATCAAGGTCAACCAGATCGGCACGCTGACCGAGACGCTCGAAGCCATCGCGATGGCCGAGGCGGCTGGCTATACCTCGGTGGTCTCGCACCGCTCCGGCGAGACCGAGGACACCACGATCGCCGACATTTCAGTCGCGACCACGGCGACGCAGATCAAGACCGGCTCGCTGTGCCGCAGCGACCGGGTCGCGAAGTACAACCAGCTGCTGCGCATCGAGGAGGCCCTGGGCACGGCGGCGACCTATGCGGGCAAGCAGGCCTTCCCGAACCTGCCCGACCTGTTTCGCTGAGGCGACCCGCCATGATGCGCTACGCCGCGCTGATCCTGCTGATCCTGCTGATCGGCCTGCAGCTCAAGCTGTGGACGGGAACTGGCGGCGTGCGCGACGTGGACAGTTTGCGCCAGACGGTGGCCGAGACGCGCAGGGCAAACGAGGCGCTCAAGGCGCGCAATGACGCGTTGCAGGCCGAGGTGCAGGATCTCAAGGAAGGCCGCGACGCGATCGAGGAGCGCGCGCGCTCGGAGCTGGGCCTGGTCAAGCCGGGCGAGACCTTCTATCAGGTCGTCGAACCGGCAGCGTCCGACGCGCCAACGCCGCCGCAGCAGAAATGAGCGGATGCGCATGAGCGGGCTCTGGTGCGTAGTGCCGGCCGCTGGCCGCGGCCGCCGTTTTGGCGGGGACGTGCCCAAGCAATACCTGCAGCTGGCCGGTAAGCCGCTGCTGCTGCAGACGCTGGAGCGCTTGGCCGCGCATCCGCGCATCGCCGGGCTGATGCTCGTGATCGCGGCTGATGACGCGAGCTGGGCGCACGGTCTGATCGAGGTGCTCGGCAAGCCGCTGCTGCGCGCGAGCGGCGGTGCGCAACGCGCCGATTCCGTGCTGGCCGGACTGCGCGCGCTGCCGGCCTCCGTTGCGCAAGAGGATGCCGTGCTCGTGCACGACGCCGCGCGGCCCTGCGTACGTGCGGCGGATATCTCGCGCCTGATCGACGAGGCCGTACCGGCCGGCGGCGGGCTGCTCGCCGCGCCGTTGCGCGATACGCTCAAGCGGGCCGATGCGCAGGGCCGGGTGGCTGCGACCGAGCCGCGCGAATCGCGCTGGCGCGCGTTGACGCCACAACTGTTTCCGCGCGGCGCGCTGGAAGCCGCACTGGCCGACGCAGCGGCGGCCGGCATCGATGTCACCGACGAGGCGATGGCGATGGAACGGGCCGGTCATGCGCCGCTGCTGGTCGAGGGCAGCGAGGACAACATCAAGGTGACGACGCCGGCCGATCTCGCGCTGGCGGAGTTTCTGCTGGCGCGGGCGAACTGAATAGCAGTTCGCTTTGGTGACGAGAGCCGAAACACCATCCCCACCCAACCCTCCCCTTGAAGGGGAGGGCTTTGGGGGCGCCGCTGCAGGAATGGAGCGTGCTTCGATTTGCGAAATAAGGGATTGCGGAAAATGATGCGTATCGGACAAGGATTCGACGTACACGCGTTCGGCCCCGGCGATCATGTCGTGCTCGGTGGCGTGAGCGTGCCGCATACGCACGGTGTGGTCGCGCATTCGGACGGCGACGTTGTCATCCACGCGCTCTGCGACGCGCTGCTGGGCGCGCTGGCGCTGGGCGATATCGGCGTGCATTTCCCACCCAGCGACGAGCGCTGGCGCGGCGCGGACAGCCGCGTGTTCCTGCGCCACTGCCGCGAGCTGATGCGCAGCCACGGCTACGTGCTGGGCAATGCGGACGTCACGGTGATCGCCGAGCGGCCCAAGGTAGGGCCGCATGCAGCCGCGATGCGCGCGCTGCTGGCCGAGGACCTGGGTTGCACGATCGATGCGGTCAGCGTCAAGGCCACGACCAGCGAGCGGCTGGGCTTCACCGGCCGCGGCGAAGGCATCGCCGCGATGGCGGTCGCGCTGCTGCGCCGGGATCCCGCATGAGCCACTGGCCGTATGCACTCGGCGGACCGCCGCTGTCGGCGCGCCTGCGCGCGCAGCCCGAGGATTTCTTCGTCGACGAAGACCTCGGTTTTGCCCCCGACGGCAGCGGCGAGCATGTATTCCTGCGCGTGGAAAAACGCGGCGCGAATACCGAATGGGTGGCGCGCGCGCTCGCGCGCTTCGCCGGCGTGGCCCCCGAAGTTGTCAGCTTCGCAGGTCTGAAGGACCGCCATGCGGTGACGCGGCAGACGTTCTCGGTACCGGTGCCGCTCAAGCGCGAGCTGGACTGGAGCACGCTGGCCAGTGACGAGTTCCGCGTGCTCGAGGCACGACGGCACGGGCGCAAGCTCAAGCGCGGCGCGCTCAAGCGCAACCGCTTCCGCATCCTGCTGCGCGACGTCAGCGGCGACCGCGACGCCACGCAGCAGCGTCTTGCGGGCATGGCCGCGCGCGGCGTGCCGAACTATTTCGGTGAGCAGCGTTTCGGCCGCGACGGCGACAACGCCGCGCGCGCGCAGGCCATGTTCGACGGCCGCCGCGTGCCGCGGCACGAACGCGGCATGCTGCTGTCGGCGGCCCGCGCGCAGATCTTCAACGCCGTGCTGGCACGGCGTGTGGAACAGGACAGCTGGGATCGCAGCCTGGACGGCGAGGTATGGATGCTCGACGGCAGTCACAGCATCTTCGGCCCCGAAGCACTGACGGCGGAACTGGAATCGCGTCTGCAGCGCGGCGACATCCACACGACCGGCGTGCTCTGGGGCGAAGGCAGCCTGCGCAGCGGTGCTACCGTCGCGGCGCTGGAGCAGGCAGTCGCGGAAGCACATGCGGGTCTCGCGCAAGGCCTCGCGGCAGCCGGGCTCGCGCAGGAACGGCGCAGCTTGCGCCTGTTCGCCCAGGAACTGGCCTGGCACTGGGATGCGGACACGCTGCAGCTCGAATTCGCGCTGCCGGCCGGCTGCTATGCGACCACGTTGCTGCGCGAACTGGCGCGCCTGGACGGCACGGCCGAGTCTGATGCGGTGCAGGAATAGCCGCCAGCGGAACCGGCTGTAGCGGAAATCACGAGTTGGGCGCACTCTGCTTCCGCCCCTCGCCACGCTTCCTATACTGGATTCACACGGCGTCGGGAATACCGGCGCGCCATCCAGTACCTGTCAGGAGGTCGTCATGAAAAGTGTATTTTTTTGCAGCGCAGCGATTGCGGTCGCCGGCCTGGCCCTCGGCGGCTGCGCGGGCTCGGGCGGTACGCGTGTGGCCAAGACGCAGTATGACTATCAGGTCGATCAGGAAAAGATCGTCTCGGTGAACAAATGGGCCAATGACCGCGGCTACAGCGTCACCTGGGTCAACCTGCCACGCAAGGGGCAGAAGGAAGCCGACAAGAAGGACTGATCAGCGCAGGCGCAACCGGGCCGACCGCGCATCGGCCCTGGGGCGCTGTTCAGCGCTTGTGCCGCAGCAGCACCAGCGCAGCGCCGGTGCCGCCCTGCTCGGAGCGGGCCGACGCGAAGGCGACCACGTCGTCGCGCTGGCGCAGCATCTTGTCCACCAGGCGCTTGATGACCGGACCAGCCGCGCGCGAGCGCAGGCCTTTGCCGTGAATCAGCTTGACGCAGTGCAGTCCGCGCTGGTGCGCCTCGGCCAGAAAGCCCGAGACCGCCATGCGCGCCACGTCCGCCGTCATCTGATGCAGGTCGATCTCGTCCTGCACGCTGAAACTGCCGCGCTTGAGGCGCTTGAGCACATCGGGCCGGTAGCCGTCGCGCAGGTAGCTGAGCTCCTCGCCGACCTCGATCTCGGCCGGATCAATGTGCATGGTCATCAGTTCGTCGAGCACGCGCGCCTCGTCCAGCTCGAACTGGCGCGGCTCCGGCGCCGGCCGCGGCTTTTCGCGCAGCGGCTCCGCCGCCGTATGGCGGCGCACGGGGCCTATCGCTTCCTCGAACAGCGCACGGTCCTCGTCGGTGACCAGCGGTGAGAGGTGGGAGCGGTTGCGCATGGCGGACGGGATTCCTGGGAGCCGGAACGGGTACGACCCACGCCACCTTACGTCATCCGCGGGTGAGAGCGCCGCGAATTCCGCTAAACTTTCCGCCTGTTTCCGCGGATGCACGGCATGCGAGTTCTGGTTTCCAACGATGACGGCGTGGACGCGCCGGGCATACGCATCCTGGCCGCGCGTCTGGCCGCCGTCGGCAGCGTCACGGTCGTCGCGCCGGACCGCGACCGTTCCGGCGCCAGCAATTCGCTGACCCTGGACCAGCCCATCCGCGTCAACCGCCTGGAGGATGGCCGCTACAGCGTGGCGGGCACGCCGACCGATTGCGTGCACCTGGCATTGGCGGGACTGCTCGATTTCCAGCCCGACATCGTCGTTTCCGGCATCAACAACGCGCCCAACCTCGGCGATGACGTGATCTATTCCGGCACCGTCTCGGCGGCGATGGAAGGCCGCTTCCTCGGCCTGCCCGCGATCGCGGTCTCGCTGGCCTGCCACAACCACCAGGCCGAGCACTACGAAACCGCCGCCCAGGCCGCCCTCGTGCTGATGCAGCGCCTGCTCGTCGACCCGCTGCCGGCCGACACCATCCTCAACGTCAACGTGCCGGACCGGCCCTGGAACGAGATCCGCGGCTTCGCCGTGACACGCCTGGGGCGGCGCCATCGGTCCGCGCCGTGTATCCGCGAGCGCGACCCGCGCGGCCGCACGATCTACTGGATAGGCCCGGCCGGCGAGGCCGAGGACGACGGTCCCGGCACCGATTTCCACGCCGTGCGCGAAGGTTCGATCTCGATCACGCCGATCCAGGTCGATCTGACCCGCTACCAGGCGCTGGAAAAGGTCGCCGGCTGGGTGACCAGCCTGCCGCATCCGGCATTCGGCGACGCATGACCGCCTATTCGCGCCTGACACCCGAAGCCCGCGGGCTGGGCATGACGTCCCAGCGCGCGCGCGACCGGCTGATCGAGCGTCTGCAGGCCGACGGCATCCGCGACCGCCGCGTGCTCGACGTGATGCGCCAGCTGCCACGCCACCTGTTCGTCGAGGAAGCGCTGGCCACGCGCGCGTATGAAGACTCCGCCTTGCCGATCGGCCAGGGCCAGACCATCTCGCAGCCCTGGGTCGTGGCACGCATGAGCGAGGCGCTGCTCGAATTCGGCGCGCCCAGACGCGTGCTGGAGATTGGCACGGGTTCGGGCTATCAGGCCGCCGTGCTGGCGGGTCTGGTCGAGCAGGTCTACACGGTAGAGCGCATCGAGGAGCTGCTGCGCAACGCGCGCCGGCGCTTCCGCAAGCTCGGCATCGCCAACGTGCGCTCCAAGCACGACGACGGGCGTCTGGGCTGGCCCGAGGAAGCGCCATTCGACGCCATCGTGCTGACCGCCGCCGGTGTCGATCTCGAGAACGCCTTGCTCGATCAGTTGGCGCCGGAGGGCGTGCTCGTCGCGCCGGTCGGCGCGGCGGGGCGCCAGCAACTCGTGCGCGTGCGCCCCGATGGCGATGCGCGACTGCGCGAGGTGCTGTGCAAAGTCAGCTTCGTGCCGTTGCTGGGCGGTGTGCTTTGAACGATCGCTGCAACGGATCCGGGACTCAGGGAACGAATACCGCATGAAACTGTTCAAGCCGCTATACGAGAAGGCCCTGGTATGGGCCGCGCATCCGCAGGCCGAGCGCCTGCTCGCGGGATTGAGCTTCGTCGAGGCCATCATCTTCCCGGTCATGCCCGAGGTGATGCTCGCGCCGATGACGCTGGCGCGGCCGCGGCACTGGATCCGCTATGCGACGATCAGCCTGGTGTTTTCGCTGCTTGGCGCGCTCGTCGGCTACGTGCTCGGGCACTACGCGTTCGAGGCGCTGCGGCCGGTGTTCGAGGCGCTGGGCTGGCTGCCGCGCATCGACGAGATGGTCGGCAAGCTGCGTACGGAGGTCGCCGGCAGCGCCTGGGCCGCGTTCGTCATGCTCGTACTCGCGGGGTTCATCCCGGTTCCGCTAAAGATCTTCACCTGGGCATCGGGGATCGTCGGCGTGCCGATGATCGCGTTCATTCCCGGAATGATTATCGGCCGCGGCAAGCGCGTGTATCTGCTGACCGGCGCCATCCGCCTCGGCGGCCCCAAGGCCGAGGCCCTGCTGCACAAGTACATCGAGTGGCTGGGCTGGGCGATCGTGGCGCTGATCATCGGCCTCGTGATCTGGCTGCAGCTGCGGCACTGAGGAAGGTCAGGTAATGCACCTCAAGCGCAACACTGCGACGAAGGACAGGGCCGCCGCGGCCCTGTCGCTGGCCCTGTTGCTGACGGCCTGCGCAAGCACGCCGCCAGCGCCGGTCGAAGACATCGCGCTGCAGGAGCGGCGGCCTCCGCCGGCCGAGCCCGTGCGCAGTCCGCGCAGCGGCCCGATCATGGCGATCCACAAGGTCGTCGCAGGCGACACCTTGTATTCGATCGCGTTCAAGAACGGGCTGGACTACCGCGAACTCGCGCGCATCAACCGCATCGAAAGTCCGTTCCGCATCTTCGTGGGCCAGGAGCTCAAGCTCGCCGATCCGCCGCCGAAGGAACAGGTCGCGGTGAGCGCGGTGCCGGCGCCGCCGGCGGGTCAGGTCACCATCACCGCACTGCCCGAAGCGCCACGCAGGCCTGCGCCGAACGCGAGTGTCGACCCGCGCGCCGTGCGCAACGCCACACCCCCGAGCAACGAGCGCGTCACGGCAGCGCCCGCTGCCGTCAACAAGCCGCCGGCCAACTCGGTTGCCGCCGCGACCGTTCCGACGCCGGCGATTGCGCCGGTGCCGGTTCCCGCTCCGTCGACGCCTGCCGGCGATCCCGTCGCCGTGCCGTCCAGGAGCGGCGCGCTCGCGCCCGGCGCCAATACCACGGCGGTGGCCACGCCGGGCCCGGTCACGCCCGTGCTCAACAGCGGCGGGGTGAGCTGGCGCTGGCCGGCCAGCGGCAAGGTCGTCGGCACCTTCGTCAGCGGCGACCAGACCCGCCAGGGCGTCGATATCGCCGGTAGCGCCGGCGCCAGCGTGGCCGCTGCCGCCGATGGCACCGTGGTCTACAGCGGCAACGGGCTGCTCGGCTACGGCGAGCTCGTCATCGTCAAGCACTCGACCTCGTTCCTGTCCGCCTACGGCCACAACCGCAAGCGACTCGTCAAAGAAGGCGACACGGTCAAGGCCGGTCAGGCCATCGCCGAGATGGGCGGTTCCAATAGGGAAATGTTGCATTTTGAAATACGCCGCAACGGCAAGCCGGTGAACCCGCTCGAGTACCTGCCGGCGCGGTGATGCGAGAAACGAGGGGAGGGGAGCGAGAAAACAGTGAGGCCAGGGCGTGGCTGACTTCTGGTCTTTTCTCGCCTATCGTCACTCGCCACTGCCGGGAAATCTCTGAACGCGACGGAACAGATCTTCGCTTTTGGAGCCCCCTTGAGTCAAGGGGGCGGCCAAACGCGCAGCGTTTGGCGGGGTTGTGGAGATCTGGTGCAGATCAAAGAACGGCAGTCTCATAACTTGTTTCGGACTCCCTGAGAGTATGCTGGCGCAATGAGTTCGACCGGGCGCGAAGAACCCTCGCTGGACGCCGATGACATGCTGGCTTTGCTCGACGTCGTCGAGCCGCGGCAGGGCGACGAGGCGCGCAATTCCACGAGCGCCTACCTCAACGAGATCGGACTGATACCACTGCTCGACGCGGTCGGCGAACGCCGCCTTGCCGAGCGCGTGATGGCCGGCGATACCGAGGCGCGCCGGCAGATGATCGAGGCCAACCTGCGTCTCGTCGTCGCGGTCGCGCGCAGCTATGTCGGGCGCGGGGTTCCGCTGCTGGATCTCATCGAGGAAGGCAATCTCGGCCTGATCCGCGCGGTCGAAAAATTCGATGCCATGCGCGGCCTGCGTTTTTCGACCTACGCGACCTGGTGGATTCGCGAATCGGTGCAGCGCGCCCTGATGCAGCAGCGCACCGTGCGCGTGCCGGTCCACGTACTGCGTGAACTGGCCCAGGCTTTGCGCGCGCGGCGCGAGCTGGTGCTCGCGCTGGAACGACAGCCCACCCAGGACGAACTGGCCACGGCGTTGAACAAGTCGGTTTCCGAGGTCTCGGCGCTGTTCTGCGTGACCGAGGAAATCCGCTCGCTCGACGCGCCCATGTCCGATGCGGACGACCGTGCGCTGGTCGAACAGCTGGCGGCGGAAACCGGCCACGCCGGTGCAAGCCGCGAACTGGTCGAACTGGCCGACGTGCGCCTGCCGGGCTGGCTGGCCAAGCTCACGCCTCGGCAGCGGCTCGTGGTCGAACGGCGCTACGGACTGGCTGGCCACGCGGCGCAGACGCTGGCCGAAATCGCCGCCGAGCTGGGCCTCACCCGGGAACGCGTGCGGCAGATTCAGGTCGAGGCACTGGTGCGGCTGCGCCGCATCGGCGAAGCCGAAGGGATGACGGGCAAGGGTTAGCCGGACTTCAGGGCAGGATGAAGGCCGCCACGACCTTGCGGCTTTCGCTGACGAGCACATTGAAGGTGCGTGCCGCTGCGGCGTTGTCCATGACTTCGATGCCGATACCGCGACCCAGGAATTCGGCCAGTACCGACTGGGCCGGGAACACGATGCGCGGACCGGTGCCCAGGATCAGCACGGCGGGCTTGAGTTCGAGGATCGGCGCGATGGCGGTCTCATCGATATCGGACACCGTCCTGACGGGCCAGCCCTCGATGGCGCGGTCTGGCGCCAGGATGAAGCTGCCGGCAAAGTCGCGGTCGACGACGGTGACGGCCTCGGCAGCGACCTTGCGCACGAACAGGTATTCGCCGGGGCGGTTCAGCGACAGCTGCATGGCGGACTCAGCGCGGCAGCGCGATGACCGGCTTTTCGGTGTTGCGGCGGAAAAACACCGCGGTGCGACCGATGGTCTGTACGGTTTCCGCGCCGGTGGCCTCGGCCAGCCGGCCGGCCTGGGCGGCAAAATCGCTGCGGTCTTCGGCCGGGATGCGCACCTTGACGAGTTCGTGGTGGTCCAGGGCCAGGGTGAATTCCTGGATCAGCGCGTCGGTGACGCCCTTGGCGCCGGCGAGGATGACGGGTTTCAGGTCGTGGGCGAGACCGCGCAGGTAGCGGCGCTGGCTATTGCTCAAGGGCATGGGATCTGGGCAAGGACGCGGTGCTGCACCGCAGGCAAGGCGTACAGGGTATCATGCGCAGCCGTCGACCCTGCGGCCCGCACCGGCCCGCCCAACCCTCATGTCGTCACGCAGCAAGAGCAGCCAGCGCTGGCTGCACGAACATTTCAAAGACCCTTACGTCAAGAAGGCTCAGGCCGAAGGTTACCGGTCGCGCGCCGTGTTCAAGCTGGACGAACTGATCGAGCGCGACGACCTGCTCAAGCCGGGCATGACCGTGGTCGACCTGGGCGCCGCGCCGGGCGGCTGGTCGCAACTGGTCAACGAAAAGCTCAAGAACCGCGGCCGTATCGTCGCGCTCGACATCCTGCCGATGCAGGGCATCTCTGGCGTCGATTTCATCTGCGGCGATTTCCGCGAGGACAGTGTCCTGGCGGAACTCGAGGCGCGACTGCAAGGCACGCAGGTGGATCTTGTGCTGTCGGACATGGCCCCCAATATGAGCGGCGTGGACCTGGTCGATCAGACACGTGCCATGCACCTTTCGGAACTGGCCCTGGACTTCGCCAGTCGATGGCTCAAGCCCGGCGGCGATTTCCTGATCAAGTTGTTTCACGGCGTTGGTTTCGACGATTACGTAAGGAACTTGCGGACGGCATTCACCCGCGTCAGCATCCGTAAACCCAAGGCTTCGCGGGCACGATCCAACGAAGTCTATGCACTGGCCCGAGGCCGGCGCGCGTAAGGAGTGTTTTGATGAACGACATGGCCAAGAACCTGCTGCTCTGGCTCATCATCGCGGTGGTCCTGCTGACGGTGTTCCAAAGCTTCAACCCGCGCGGGACGGGCACGCAGGATCTCGCCTATTCCGACTTCATGGACAAGGTTGAGCACAATTCGGTCGCCGAAGTGCTGGTGCACAACGACAACCGCACGATCGAGGCCAAGCTCAAGGACGGCAGTTCGGTGCGCACGACGGCGCTGCTGACCGACGCGAACATTGCCGAGCTGCAGAAGAAGGTCGACAAGATGCGCGTCGAGCCGACCGACAACGGCTTCTCGCTGCTCGGCATCCTGGTCAACTGGGCGCCGTTCCTGATCTTCATCGGTTTCCTCATCTACGTCATGCGCCAGATGCAGTCCGGCGGTGGCGGCCGCGGCGCGATGAGCTTCGGCCGTTCGCGGGCGCGCCTGCAGGGCGAGGACCAGGTCAAGATCACCTTCGCCGACGTGGCCGGCTGCGACGAGGCCAAGGAAGAGGTGAAGGAGCTCGTCGACTTCCTGCGCGATCCGGGCAAGTTCCAGAAGCTCGGCGGCAAGATTCCGCGCGGCGTGCTCATGGTCGGCTCGCCCGGCACCGGCAAGACCCTGCTCGCCAAGGCGATCGCCGGCGAAGCCAAAGTCCCGTTCTTCACGATTTCCGGTTCCGATTTCGTCGAGATGTTCGTCGGTGTCGGCGCTGCGCGTGTGCGCGACATGTTCGAGCAGGCCAAGAAGCATGCGCCCTGCATCATCTTCATCGATGAAATCGACGCGGTCGGCCGTCATCGCGGCGCGGGTCTCGGCGGCGGTCATGACGAACGCGAGCAGACGCTGAACCAGTTGCTGGTCGAGATGGACGGCTTCGAAGGCAACGAAGGCATCATCGTCATCGCCGCGACCAACCGGCCGGACGTGCTGGACCCGGCGCTGCTGCGTCCGGGCCGCTTCGATCGCCAGGTCGTCGTGCCGCTGCCCGATGTGCGTGGCCGCGAGCAGATCCTCAAGGTGCACATGCGCAAGGTGCCGGTGTCAAGCGATGTCGAGCCGATGGTGATCGCGCGCGGTACGCCGGGCTTCTCCGGCGCGGATCTGGCGAACCTCGTCAACGAGGCGGCGCTGTTCGCCGCGCGCGAGAATTGCCGCGAAGTGATCATGAGTCACTTCGACCGCGCCAAGGACAAGATCATGATGGGCGCCGAGCGGCGCTCCATGGCGATGAGCGAGGACGAAAAGCGCAATACGGCGTACCACGAAGCCGGTCATGCGATCGTCGGCCGCCTGATGCCCGAGCACGACCCGGTGCACAAGGTCACGATCATCCCGCGCGGTCGCGCGCTGGGCGTGACCATGTTCCTGCCGGAAGGCGATCGCTACAGCTACAACCGCACGTTCATCAACAGCAACCTGTGCTCGCTCTACGGCGGCCGCGTCGCCGAGGAACTCATCTTCGGTGCGGACAAGGTGACCACCGGCGCGTCCAACGACATCAAGCGCGCGACCGAGATGGCGCGCAACATGGTCACGAAGTGGGGCCTGTCCGACGAGCTGGGTCCGATCGCCTACGGCGAGCAGGAAGACGAGGTGTTCCTCGGCCGCTCGGTCACCCAGCACAAGAACGTGTCCGACGAGACCGCGCGCCAGATCGACGAGGTCGTGCGTTCGATTCTGGACAAGGCCTACGTGCAGGCGACGCAGATCCTCAGCGACAACCGCGAAAAGCTCCACGCGATGGCCAAGGCGCTGCTGCTGTACGAGACCATCGACGCGACGCAGATCGACGCGATCATGGAAGGCCGCGAGCCGCCGCCGCCGAAGGACTGGACCGGCAGCGCCAAGAGCAACACGCCGGCCAGCGGCCCGCGCGGCGAAAGCCCGATCGGTGGCCCGGCGGTGACGCGGGATGCGGCGACGGGCGCGGAGTGAGCATCAGCCATCCCCGGCGGAGTCTGGGATGGCAATGACGACGAGTCAGCGCTCGCGCTGTCTCGATGAGGAAAAGGCCGCAGTCGCGGCCTTTTCCATTTGTTCGCAGTGATCTTCCGCGATCGGCCAAGGAGCTTCGCATGATCCATCCGACCCTCGATTGCGCCGGCCGCGTGCTCACGCTCGACCGGCCGCTGGTCTGCGGCATCGTCAACGTGACGCCGGATTCGTTCTCCGACGGCGGCGTGAATTTCGATGCGGACGCCGCGATCCGGCATGGGCTCGCGCTGGTCGGGCAGGGCGCCGACCTGCTCGACATCGGCGGCGAATCCACGCGGCCCGGTGCGCAGGCCGTGTCCGAGCAGGAGGAGCTGCGCCGCGTGATTCCGGTCATCGAGGCGCTGGCGCGGCAGACCACGGTGCCGCTGTCGATCGACACCTCCAAGCCCGGCGTGATGCGTGCCGCGGTGCGCGCGGGCGCTGGGCTCATCAACGATGTCCATGCCTTACGCCAGGAAGGTGCACTCGATGCCGCCGCTGAACTCGAGGTGCCGATTTGCCTCATGCACATGCAGGGCGAACCGGGCGGCATGCAGGCCGATCCGCACTATGACGAGGTCGTCGGTGACATCAAGCGATTCCTCGCGGACCGCATCTTTGGCTGCGAACTGGCCGGCATCCCGCGCAAGCGGCTGCTGATCGATCCGGGCTTCGGTTTCGGCAAGACGCTGGACCACAACCTCGCGCTGCTGCGCGAATTGCAGCAGTTCGCGACGCTCGGCGTGCCGCTGCTGGTCGGGCTGTCGCGCAAATCGTTCCTGGGCCAGCTCAGCGGCCGCAGCAATCCGGCCGAGCGCGTGCATGCGTCGGTCGCCGCGGCGCTGATCGCGGTGCAGCGCGGAGCGTCCATCGTGCGCGTGCACGACGTCGCCGCCACCGCCGACGCGCTCAAGGTCTGGAATGCGGTCGGGGCCGGCAAACCGGCGAAAACGTCGTCGCCGCCCCGCGTGCGCTGGGGCGACGACGACTGAACGCTTAGAGCGGGCTGAACACACTCGGGAAACGCAGGCTCCAGCTGTCGATATAAACGTTGTTCGCGCTGCCGGAATTGAGCACGCGCAGCTTCCAGAGCCCGTCGGCGATCTCGCTCGAGGCGTCGACGGTCTGCGTGTAGGTGAAGCTCGGTCCGTTGTTGTGCAGTACCTTGACCACGCTGCCGTCCGGTGCGATCAGCTCGATCTTGTACTTTTTCGGATCGATGACCACACCGATGCCGCGCACTATGAGCTTGAACTTCACCGTCAGTGACGATGGCGCGTTGGCGCCGTACTGACCCCAGGCCGTGTTCGGCACGAGCTCCGTGACATTCGGCGCGAGGTGGTAGTTGTTGGCGTTCTCGAAGAATGTCGGCTTGAAGAAGCTGGCCGGACTGGGGCTAGCGGCGACAGTGCCGTCGTAGCCCTGGCCGACCGCGCGCAGCGTGTGCAGCGCATCGATGAGGCCCCAGCCGCAGGACTTGACCGAATCGAAGGCGCAGTCGAGGGCCGCGGTGCCGTTGTACTTCATGAGGTTCTCGATCTGCTGCGGCGTGAACGAGTCCTGCGCGAGAATCATCGCCGCGAGGCCGGCGACCTGCGGCGCGGCCATCGAGGTGCCGTTGAGCGTCTTGTAGCCTTCGGCGACCTGTACGGTCGTACCGGTGTTGACGGTGGACAGGATGCCGCCCGGCGCGGCGACGTCGATCTTGTCGCCATAGTTCGAATACGCGGCGAGCGCGCCCGATGTCGTCGTCGCCGCAACCGCGACGACGTTGTTGCAGCGGGCGGGCGTGAAGTTCGCGACATTCGCGGCCGAATTGCCGGCGGCGACGACGACGACGGTGCCGTTGCCAACGGCCGTGTTGATCGCGCTCTGCATGTTCGCGCTGCAGCTGCCCTGGCCGCCGAGGCTCAGATTGATGACCTGTGCCACGTTCGTGTTGGCCGGAATGTCGGTGACCGAACCGCCTGACGCCCAGATGATCGCGTCGACGACGTCCGACAGCGAACCGCCGCAGCGGCCGAGTACGCGCAGCGGAACGACTTTCGCGCCGTAGGCCATGCCGGCCGTACCCGTGAAACTGTTGTTGGTAGCCGCGGCGACGATGCCGGCGACGTGCGAGCCGTGCCAGCTCGAGTTCTCGCTGCCGTTCGGATCGGCTGCGCAGTCGCCGACCGCGTACCAGTCGCCTTCGTCGTTCGGATTCGGATCGCGGCCGTCGCCGTCGCGCGCGGTCGTCGCGCTCGTGATGAAGTCGTAGCCGCCGACGACGTTCGCGTCGAGATCGCTGTGCGGCGTGATGCCCGTGTCGATCACGGCGACCTTGATGCCGCTGCCGGTCGAGTAGTGCCAGGCCCCCGCGACATTCGTGCCGAAGCGCGAACGGAAATACGCCCACTGGTCCGGATAGCGGTCGTCGTTCGGCGTGAACGTGTGCGTCAGCAGGCGATCGGGCTCGATCGCCGCGACCGACGCGCTGCGCGCGAGTTCTTCCATGACGAGCGCGGCTTCGGCGCCGGCAAGTGTCGCGGCGCCGGCTTTCGTGCCGTCCTGCGCTTCGATCAGCCACGCGCCGGTCGCGAGTTGACGCACGATGTCGAAGCGGCGGCCGAACGTCGCGCCGACGCGGTCGAGTTCGCCGCGCAACGTCGCCGTATCGGCTCGCGAATCGAGAGTGACGATGAGTCGCGATACCGGCGTGGCCGCGTCGAGCGCGCTGGTATCGACGCGCGACGGCGCGTCGCCGCCGGGCGACGCGGCCTGCGCCGCAGCGGCGGCGAAAGCGAGCACGAGGGCCTGCGCGAGCTGCGTGGTCTTCGGGGTGTTGCGAGTCTGCCGAGGCATGACGTTTCTCCTGATCGGCAACGCCTGTCCCTGCCGCGGGATTGCGGCGTCGTCGTCTTCCGCGAGTGCGGCGCGTTGCTGGTCCTGAAAAACGACGCTGCTGATAAAAGCGAACAATGTTCGGTTGTTCACGCGGCGATCGTTTCGGGCGGGTCGCTGCCGGGCGGAAGAGCCCGAAAGTGGCCGGACGTGCCTCAGTCTGGCAAGCTAGTGTGCCAACCCATAAGTTTCCGAACATTCCGGCGTCTTTCGCCACGATACGTCGTTGCGACTCGTCGCCGTACTGCAAGTACGCCTCCTCGCCGCGTCTAGTCTCGTGGCGAAATCCATCCGGAATTTCTTGTTCGGAAACTTACGGGCCGGCACACTAGGCGGCCCGGTTCCCGCCGCCGCCGCGCGCGGGCCGTTCCAGGCAGTCGCAATGAGCAAGCGCAAGTACTTCGGCACCGACGGCATCCGAGGCCATGTGGGCGAATGGCCGATCACGGCCGAGTTCATGCTGAAGCTCGGTCGTGCGGCGGGCAAGGTGCTGGCCGGCTCCGACGGCGAGGCGACCGTCGTGATCGGCAAGGACACGCGCATTTCCGGCTACATGTTCGAATCCGCGCTCGAGGCTGGACTCGTCGCCGCCGGCGCCAATGTGCGACTGCTCGGGCCCATGCCGACGCCGGCCGTGGCGTATCTCACGCGCAGCCTGCGCGCGAGCGCCGGCATCGTGATCAGCGCCTCGCACAATCCGCACCAGGACAACGGCATCAAGTTCTTCTCCGCTGCCGGCGAAAAACTCGCCGATGACGTCGAGGAGGCGATCGAGCGCGAACTCGAAGCCCCGTTCGTGACGGTCGAATCCGAGCACATCGGCAAGGCCGCGCGCGTCAACGACGCGGCCACACGCTATGCGGAGTTCTGCAATTCGACCTTCCCGCACGATCTGAGCCTGCGCTCGCTCAAGCTCGTGATCGACTGCGCCCACGGCGCGACATACCAGGTCGCGCCCAAGCTGTTCGAGGAGCTCGGCGCACGCATCACCACCATCGGCACCCAGCCCGACGGCCTGAACATCAACCGCGACTGTGGTTCGACCAGTCCGGCTGCCTTGCAGCGCGCCGTGATCGAGCAGGGCGCCGACCTCGGCATCGCCTTCGACGGCGATGGCGACCGCCTGCAGTTCGTCGACCATCAGGGGCGCCTCGTCGACGGCGACGACATCCTCTACGTGCTCGCCAGCGACTGGCAGCGCAGCGGACGCCTGACCGGGCCGGTCGTCGGCACGCTGATGACCAACTACGGCCTCGAGCGCGCGTTCGGCGCCGCGGGCATCGGGTTTCTGCGCGCCAAGGTCGGCGATCGCCACGTGATGCGCCTGCTCAAGGAAAGCGCCGGCGTGCTCGGTGGCGAAACTTCCGGCCATATCCTCTGCCTGGACAGCGCGTCGACCGGTGATGGCATCGTCAGCGCGCTGCAGGTGCTCGAGGTGCTGGTGCGCCGCGGCGAGACGCTGGCCGCCTGCTGCGCCGGCTGGGAGCGTCTGCCGCAGATCACGCGCAACGTGCGCGTCGCCAATGCCGGCCGCCTGCTCGACCATCCTCTGGTGCTTGCAGAGCGCGCCGTGGTCGAGCGCGAACTGGAAAACCGGGGGCGTCTGGTGTTGCGGGCCTCCGGCACCGAGCCGCTGGTGCGGGTCACGATCGAGGCGGCCGATGCGGCGCTGGTCGATGCGCTGGCCGGCCGGCTTGCGCGCGCCGTAGAATCCGCGGCCAACGAACTCGTCTGATCCTGGCGGGTATCCGATCCGAGCTTACGTCGCGACGGATACCTACGCGCTGCCGCGGCGGTGGCGCATCCGCAGCGGCGTCCGCGCCGTCCTGGCCACTACGCAGGAATTCCTCATGTCAGCCATTCCCACCCTGGACATCCGCCGCTATGACACCGACCGCGACGCGTTCGTCGCCGAGCTCGGCGCCGCCTACCGCGAATGGGGCTTTGCCGGTATCCGCGGCCATGGCATCAGCAAAGAACTGATCGACGGTGCCTATGAGCGCTTCCGCCAGTTCTTCGCGCTGCCCGCGGATACCAAGATGCAGTACCACCTGGCCGGCAGCGGCGGCGCGCGCGGCTATACGCCGTTTGGCGTTGAGACGGCGAAGGACTCGAAATATCCGGATCTCAAGGAGTTCTGGCACATCGGCCGCGAGATCCCGCGCGATTCGCGCTTCGCCGACGTGATGCCGCCGAACCTGTGGCCGACCGAAATCGCCGGCTTCCGCGACTACGGCTATGGTCTCTATGACGCGCTCGATCAGCTCGGCACGCGCGTGCTGCGTGCACTGGCCCTGCACATCGGTCTGCCGGAGAGCTTCTTCGAGGACAAGACCGACGAGGGCAATTCGATCCTGCGGCCGATCCACTACCCGCCGATCACCGCGCCCGACATTCCCAACGTGCGCGCCGGCGCGCACGAGGACATCAATTTCATCACGCTGCTGGTCGGCGCGAGCGCGGCGGGCCTCGAAGTGAAGTCGCGCACGGGCGACTGGGTTCCCTTTACCTCCGACGCCGATACCATCGTCGTGAACATCGGCGACATGCTGCAGCGCCTGACCAACCACGTCTATCCGTCGACGACGCATCGCGTGGTCAACCCGCCAGGCGAACTCGCGCGCAAGCCGCGTTATTCAGTACCGTTCTTCCTGCATCCGAATCCGGACGTTGTGCTGGATCCGCTGGCCTCCTGCATTACGCCGGACAATCCGAGCCGCTACAGCACGTCGATCACCTCGCACGAATACCTCATGGAACGGCTGCGCGAGATCAAGCTGGCCTGAGCACGCGGCGCCGGCGGCAGCGATCTGATCGCGCCGCCGGCTTGCTGTTGTCGCACCGGACCTGCAGGCCGTTTGCCGGCAGCAGGCGCGTAAGGGGGCTGATACACAGTGCCGGAGGCGGGCCACCGCTACGGTTTGGCGGCCTGCCCATTCCCGGCGTCGGCGACGCTCACCGCGTCGACGTGATCCGGACTGGCGTGTACCGGAATCTCCCATCGCACCGCGGCAGTCGCGGCTGTCGGCGCGCGGAAGATCGCAGTGATGTGGTCGCGGTAGACGGCCTCGATCGGCTCTCCATCCGCGCTGGCCCGTCCGACCTCGAACGGTTCGTGAAACGCCGCGCGATGCGATACGACAACGAATTCGCCGGGCGCGGATTCGCCGCGTACGACGAAGTCCTGTGGCTGGACCGGCAGGTCGGGATGGGCTGGAAACTTGCCGGCGACCGCTGGCGGCGAGGGCCGGCCCGCGTGCAGCATCTGGCCGATATCGCTGTAGCCCAGGTGTGCGATGCGCTGCTGTGGCGTGGCGCCGATCAAGGCCCAGGTATGGTCGCGCAGTCCAATGAGCGCGCGGCCCTGGGGCGGACCGCCAATCTGCACCTGGTCCTTGCGGCCGCAGCGCACGAGCAGGCCAACGCCGAGGGACTGGTCGATGAATTCCGCGTAGTGCGCGTACAGCGTGGTCTGTCCGCACAGCGGCGTGGTGATCGTGTAGCGGTCGTTCATGGCGAGCAGCAGGATGTTGCGCCGCTCGCCTTTGGTCAGGCGATGGATCACGTCCATGAGGCCGTGCCGTCCGGGTTCGGCGACGGGGATGTAAGCCTCTTCGGGCGGATGCGAGAGCGACACGTAGATCGCGACCGACCACGTGCTCCAGACGAGCAGCACGATGGCGACGGTCGCTTGCGCGGCGCGGCCGAACTCGCAGAGCCGCTCGAGCCCCAGCGCCACCAGCACGGCCACGAGCGGCAGGTGCGCGAAAATCATCCAGTACGGCGTCACCGGCCGCAACGCGAGCACGAAGGCCGATTGCAGCGGCAGCAGGATCAGCATCAGCACGGCGATGCGGCGACGCTCGCGGCAGCGCGAACTCAGCGCCAGCAGCGTGCACGCCGCGAGCGCGAGCAGATGCAGGATCATCAGCGCGCGCCGCGCTGCATCCGGTAGTTCCAGCCAATAGCGCAATGTGTACTCGGCGCCATAACCGGCCAGGCTCAGCAGCATCGCGACCAGACGCGCCGCGGTCGGCACGGCAGGGTCGCGGCCCGCGTAGCTGCCGAGTGTGTTCAGGTCGGCGAAGCCGTTGAGCATCTGTTCGATCAGCATCGGCAGCAGGCTCAGCAGGCCTACGGCGGCAACCAGTACCAGATCGCGCGCGCGCGTCGCCCACCCTGCCGTGGCGGCTGTCGCATAGGCGACCAGCAGGCTGCCGATCAGAAGGGTCGTGGGATGCGCATGGAACATGAGCGTGGCGCCGAGGCCGAGCAGCAGCGCGCGCGTCGGTCCGGGGCGGTCGCGGTAGTACAACGCGCACCACAGGCCGAACAGCATCGCGCTTTCCACGACCGTGGTATGCGTCATCGCGGCCAGAATGAAGGATGACCAGCCCGGCGCGAAAAACGCTAGCGCGAACAGCAGGCCCAGGCGCGCGCCGCCGTAGCGGCGGCCGATCACGTACGCGAGAGGATATTTGAGTCCGGCGATCGCCGCCGTCAGCACCGGCACCGTCAGGGGATGCGGTACCAGCCACATGGCCAGGCCCAGCAGGTAGTACCAGACCGGCCCGAGATGCAGGGTGTTGTAGATGACCGGCCCCGCCAACGGCCACTGCTGGCCGGCGGCGAGCTGCTGCGCGAAATACAGATCGCGCAGTGTGTCGGGCGTGCCGGCCATGCCGGCGGCGGTCCAGCTCTGCAGCACGATGAGCGCGGTCAGCAGCAGCCAGTGCCACGCCGCCGGGGCCGAGTCGGCCGCCGGATGCGCGGCGGCGTCCGCTGACCGCATCAGTGCGGTTCCTGCACGCGGAAGTCCTTCGAGCGGCGCTGGATCAGATTCAGCGCGAAGCGGTCCGGCAACATCTTCACGAGGGCCTTGATCGCGCGATTGGCGCGGCCGGTCACGTGCACGATCTCGCCGCGCTCCAGCGCGTCCAGACCCTCGCGCGCGACATCCTCGGCCGTCATCCACATCCATTTCGGCATGCGCGAGACCTGTTCGCGCGAGCCGACGACATCGTGGAATTCCGACCAGGTGAAGCCCGGGCAGACCGCGCAGACGTTCACGCCGCGGCTGCGATTTTCCAGCCCCAGCGATTGCGAGAACTTGATCAGGAAGGCTTTCGAGGCGGCATACAGGGTGTGGCCGGCGGAGCCGGGCACATGGCCGGCCAGCGAGGCGATATTGGCGATGCGGCCGTAGCCGCGCTGCTGCATGCCCGGCAGCAGCCGATAGGCCAGCTCGCAGGGGGCGGTCACCATCACTTGCAGGAAGTCGGCATGCACCTTCCACGGTTGCGACGGGTACTGGCCGGCAACGCCGTAGCCGGCGTTGTTGATCAGCACGTCGACGGCGATGCCGCGCGCGTCGAGATCGGCGCAGAGCCGTTCGCTCGCGTCGACTTCGGCCAGGTCGGCACTGATGGTTTCCACCTGGACGGCGTGACGCTGGCGCAGTTCGTCGGCCAGCGCGGCGAGCCGGTCTTCGCGCCGCGCCGTGAGGACGACGCGATGGCCGCGGGCCGCCAGTTCGCGCGCGAAGGCCGAGCCGATGCCGGCCGAGGCGCCGGTGACGAGCGCCCAGCGGGCGGCAGGGTTGGACATGGCGTTTCCTTGCGCGAAGGCGGCGCTGGGCCGCGGGCGGAACCGCGATTCAACCTGAGACCCCGGTCACTGGCAATGGCGAATTGCGTCGCCACGGATGCGTCGCTATCCTGCGCGCCCTTTCGCGGATATGAACCCGATGCGTCGCAAGCTGGTGGCAGGGAACTGGAAGATGCACGGCAGCGCCGCGAGTGCGGCGGAGCTCGTGCGCGCCATCCTTGCAGGGCTGCCGGCCGGGGTCGATGTGGCCGTGTTCCCACCGTCGGTCTACGTGGCCGGGTTGGCTGCCGCTCACGCCGGCACTGCGCTCGCGTTCGGCGTGCAGGACGTCAGCGAACATGCGCAGGGCGCCTATACCGGTGAGATCGCCGCGGCCATGGCTCGCGACATCGGTTGTCGCCATACCCTGGTCGGCCATTCCGAGCGTCGCCAGTACCACGCGGAATCTGACGGGCGCGTCGCGACCAAGTTCGGTCAGGCCCAGGCGGCGGGACTGATCCCGGTGCTGTGCGTCGGTGAGACGCTCGAACAGCGAGAGGCCGGTCAGACCGAAGCCGTCGTCGGCGCGCAGATAGCAGCGGTGATCCAGGCCTGCGGCATCGCAGCGTTTGCCGATGCCGTGGTCGCCTATGAGCCGGTCTGGGCCATCGGTACGGGACGCACGGCGAGCGCGGAACAGGCGCAGGCAGTACACGCGTTTATCCGTAGCCAATTCGCGATTCACGATGCTACACTCGCCAACTTGCTGCGCATACTTTATGGCGGTAGTGTCAAACCGGCCAACGCCGTCGAGCTGTTCGCTCAGGCAGATGTGGACGGTGGATTGATTGGCGGCGCCTCACTGGTCGCGGCCGATTTCCTCAAGATTTGTGAGGCCGCGCTTCAGGCGCGCCCAGGCTGAGTCGAGATGCTGCTTACAATCTTCAACGTGTTCTATATTTTGATCGCAGTAGCGATGGTGGCGCTGATTCTGCTGCAGCGCGGCGCCGGTGCAGACGCGGGTTCGGGCTTCGGCTCGGGTGCGTCGGCTACGGTGTTCGGTGCGCGCGGATCGGCCAACTTCCTGTCGCGGGCTACTGCGGTTCTGGCCGGTTTGTTCTTCCTGCTCAGTCTGGGCATGGGCATGTACCTTGGCGGTGGCACGGCTCCCAAGCCGCAAACCGATCTGGGTCTCATGTCCGGTACCGAAGTACCTGCCGCTCCCGCGAAAACTCCTGACGCTGCACCGCCGACAGGCGATGTACCACAGGCGTCGGTACCGGCCCCGGCAGCTACCGATGTGCCCGTGGTGCCCCAGCCCGCTACTCCTGCCGCCGCTCCCAAGAGTGACGACAAGACCGAAGCCAAGGCGGACGAGTCGAAGAAGAACTAGTTGGAACACATTGCCCAGATGGCGGAATTGGTAGACGCACTACCTTGAGGTGGTAGCGACTTAGGTCGTGGGGGTTCGAGTCCCCCTTTGGGCACCAATCTAGTTACGGTCGTGCGGGATTCAGCACACTGCGCGCGGCCGCTGATGCATCGTTTACCGGTGCGGAGGTTCACGGACTCGTGCTTGCCGAATATTGGCCCATCCTGCTATTTCTCGTCGCCGCCACCGGCCTTGGCCTGGTGCTGTTGGCGGTAGGCACCGTACTGGGACCCAAGAGTCCCGACGCGCGTAAGCAATCCGCGTACGAATGCGGCTTCGAAGCTTTCGAAGACGCGCGCATGAAATTCGACGTGCGCTACTACCTGATCGCCATCCTGTTCATCATTTTCGATCTGGAAATCGCCTTCCTGTTCCCGTGGGCGGTGGTCTTCAAGCAGATCGGCCTCGTCGCGTTGATCGAAATGGGTCTGTTCCTGGCCTTGCTCGTCGTCGGCTTCGTCTACGTCTGGAAGAAGGGAGCGCTGGAATGGGAATGACCGACAGCCTCAGCCGGGTCATGCACAACCCGGTTCCGGTCTCCACCGTCGACGACATCCTGCGGCCTGACGGCGACAACCCGCTGGTCGAGCGCGGTTTTGCGATCACGTCCGCCGATGCACTGATCAACTGGGCACGCACCGGCTCGATGTGGCCGATGACGTTCGGGCTGGCCTGCTGCGCCGTCGAGATGATGCATGCGGGCGCTTCGCGCCTGGATCTGGACCGCTACGGCGTCGTGTTCCGTCCGAGCCCGCGCCAGTCCGACGTGATGATCGTCGCCGGTACCCTGGTCAACAAGATGGCGCCGGCGTTGCGCAAGGTCTACGACCAGATGCCCGATCCGAAGTGGGTGATCTCGATGGGAAGCTGCGCCAACGGCGGCGGCTACTATCACTATTCCTATGCGGTGGTGCGCGGCTGTGATCGCATCGTGCCGGTCGACATCTACGTGCCCGGCTGCCCGCCGACCGCGGAAGCGCTGATCTACGGCATCTTGCAGTTGCAGAAAAAGATTCGCCGCACCAACACCATCGCGCGCTAACGGACTCCCCGCATGAGCGACAACCTGCCTACCACGCTGGCGCAGCGCCTTACCGCGCGCTTCGGTGCCGATGTCGTCGCCGCCACCGAGTGGCGCGGCGAAACCACGCTGGAAGTGCTGCCGCAGAACTGGTTCGCGGTCGCGCAGGCTTTGCGCGATGAGGCCGAGTTCCGCTTCGAGCAGGTCGTCGACGTCTGCGGTGTCGACTATCTGAGCTATGGCCAGACTGAGTGGGATACGACCGACGTATCCAGCCAGGGCTTCTCGCGTGGCGTCGAAGGGCAGGGCCCGGGCCGCTTTCGCTGGGACGAGCGCCCGCGCGTGAGCGGCAACCTGAAGCGCTACGCCGTCGTCGCCCATCTGTTGTCGATCACGCACAACCGGCGCCTGCGCCTCAAGGGTTTCTGCCTCGACGACGCGCTGCCGATCATGCCGTCGCTGACCGCCCTGCATCCGGGCGTGAACTGGTTCGAGCGCGAGGCCTTCGATCTCTACGGCATCGTGTTCGAAGGCCATCCGGACCTGCGCCGCATCCTCACCGACTATGGTTTCGTCGGCCATCCCTTCCGCAAGGACTTCCCACTGATCGGCAACGTCGAAGTGCGCTACGACGCGGAGAAGCAGCGCGTGATCTACGAGCCCGTCAGCATCGATCCGCGCGTGCTCGTGCCGCGCGTCATCCGCGACGATTCGCGCTACGACACGGCCCAGGCCGAAGCCGCCGCCACTGCGGCAGCGGGGAAGTAAGCCATGCAGGAAATCCGCAATTACACGATCAACTTCGGCCCGCAGCACCCGGCCGCGCACGGTGTGCTGCGCCTGGTGCTGGAGATGGACGGCGAGACCATCATGCGCGCCGATCCGCATATCGGCCTGCTCCATCGCGGCACCGAGAAGCTGGCCGAATCCAAGCCGTTCAACCAGTCCATCGGCTACATGGACCGGCTCGACTACGTCTCGATGATGTGCAATGAGCACGCCTACGTGCGTGCGATCGAAAAGCTCGTCGGCGTCGAAGCGCCGATCCGTGCGCAGTACATCCGCACGATGTTCGACGAGATCACGCGCATCCTCAACCATCTGATGTGGATCGGTTCGAACGCACTCGATCTCGGCGCCATGGCGGTGTTCCTGTACGCGTTCCGCGAGCGCGAGGAACTGATGGACTGCTACGAGGCGGTGTCCGGCGCGCGCATGCATGCGACGTACTATCGTCCCGGCGGCGTCTTCCGCGACCTGCCGGACCGCATGCCGCAGTACAAGGAATCGCGCTGGCACAAGGGCGGCGATCTCAAGCGCATGAACGAATGGCGCGAAGGTTCGATGCTCGATTTCCTCGAGGCCTTCTGCAAGGACTTCTACGGCAAGGTCGACGAATACGAAACGCTGCTGACCGACAACCGCATCTGGAAGCAGCGCACCGTAGGTATCGGCGTGGTGACACCGGAACAGGCGTTCGCCTGGGGGATGTCCGGTCCGATGCTGCGCGGTTCGGGCGTTGCCTGGGATCTGCGCAGGAAGCAGCCCTACGCCGCGTATGCCAATCTGGATTTCGACATTCCGCTGGGCACGAAGGGCGACTGCTACGACCGCTATCTCGTGCGTGTCGAGGAAATGCGCCAGTCCAACCGCATCATCGAACAGTGCGTGAAGTGGCTGCGGGCCAATCCCGGCCCGGTCATGATCGAGAACTTCAAGGTCGCTCCGCCGTCCCGCGAGGAGATGAAGGACGACATGGAAGCGCTGATCCATCACTTCAAACTCTTCACCGAAGGCTATTGCGTGCCGCTCGGCGATACCTACAGCGCGGTCGAGGCGCCCAAGGGCGAGTTCGGCATCTATCTCGTTTCCGACGGTGCCAACAAGCCGTTCCGCCTGAAAGTGCGCGCGCCCGGCTTTGCCCACCTGTCGTCGATGGACGAGATCGTGCGCGGCCATATGCTGCCCGACGTCGTCGCGATGATCGGCACCTACGACGTCGTGTTCGGCGAAATCGACCGCTGAGCGCCCGGAGCACATCATGAAAGCCACTGGCACCTACAACCAGGTCAAGGACGTCGACCCGCTGGTCGCGCTGACCGAGCAGACGCGCCGCCACATCGACCATTGGGCGTCGAAGTTCCCGCCGGACCGCAAGCGCTCGGCGCTGATCCAGGGACTCATGGCGGCGCAGGAGCAGCACGGTGGTTATCTGACCGACGAGCTGACCACGGCGGTGGCCAAGTACCTCGACCTGCCCAGCGTCTGGGCCTATGAAGTTGCCACGTTCTACTCGATGTTCGAGACGTCGCCGGTCGGCCGCAACAACGTCGCGATCTGCACCAACATCTCGTGCTGGCTCAACGGTGCCGAAGACGTCGTGCGCTATTGCGAGAACAAGCTCGGCGTCAAGCTCGGCGAATCCACCGGCGACGGTCGCATCTACCTCAAACGCGAGGAAGAGTGCCTGGCTGCCTGCTGCGGCGCGCCGATGATGGTCGTCAACGGCCACTACCACGAGAACCTGACCACCGAGAAGGTGGACCAGATTCTCGACGGCCTGAAGTGAGGCACGACATGGCATCGCATTCCACTGGCCCGGTCGGCCCCGCTCCGCAGGAACACCAGGTCGTCTACACGACGCTGCATTTCGACAAGCCCTGGGCGTTTGACAACTATCTCAGCGTGGGCGGCTACCAGGCCTGGAAGAAGATCCTGGCCGAAAAACCCGATGCCGCGACGCTGATCGAGGAAATCAAGAAGTCCTCGCTGCGTGGCCGCGGTGGCGCAGGTTTTCCGACCGGCCTGAAATGGTCGTTCATGCCGCGCACGGCGCCGGGGCAGAAGTACATTCTTTGCAATTCGGACGAGTCCGAGCCGGGCACCTGCAAGGACCGCGACATCCTGCGCTTCAACCCGCACTCGGTCGTCGAAGGCCTGGCCATCGCTTGCTATTGCACCGGTTCGACGGTCGCCTACAACTACCTGCGCGGCGAATTCCACCACGAGCCGTTCGAGAACTTCGAGGAAGCGCTGAAAGAAGCGTACGCCGCGGGGCTGCTCGGCAAGAACATCCAGGGCTCGGGCGTCGACGTGGACATCCACACCGCGCTCGGCGCCGGCGCCTACATCTGCGGCGAAGAAACTGCGCTGATGGAATCGCTCGAGGGCAAGAAGGGCCAGCCGCGCTTCAAGCCGCCGTTCCCGGCCGGTTTCGGCCTGTACGGCCGGCCGACCACGATCAACAACACCGAGACCTATGCCTCGGTGCCGGCGATCCTGCGCAACGGCGCGGACTGGTTCCTGAATCTCGGCAAGCCGAACAACGGTGGGCCGAAGATCTTTTCCGTCTCGGGGCACGTCGCAAAGCCGGGCAACTACGAGATCCGCCTCGGCACGCCGTTCAAGGATCTGTTGCAGCTCGCCGGCGGCATCCGCAACGGCCGCGAGCTCAAGGCCGTGATTCCGGGCGGTTCGTCGATGCCGGTATTGCCCGCGGCGACCATGCTCGAATGCACGATGGACTACGACTCGATCCAGAAGGCCGGTTCCGGCCTCGGTTCGGGCGCCGTCATCGTCATGGACGATTCGACCTGTATGGTGCGCGCCTGCCAGCGCATCAGCCGCTTCTATTACGCCGAATCCTGCGGCCAGTGCACGCCCTGCCGCGAAGGCACGGGCTGGATGTACCGCATGCTTACGCGCATCGTCGAAGGCAAGGCCGAACTCAGCGATCTGGCCATGCTCAAGCAGGCTGCGGGCCAGATCGAAGGTCATACCATCTGCGCGTTCGGCGAAGCCGCGGCCTGGCCGGTACAGGGCATGCTGCGGCACTTCTGGCACGAATTCGAATATTTCATCGTCAACAAGCGCTCGCTCGTCGACGACCAGCTCGGCAAGGCCGCGTGAGGACGAACGACGCATGAGCGCCCAGCCCGCAACTCCGACCACGCCGCCCGATCACGTCAACATCGAGATCGACGGCAAGGCCATGCTCGCGCCGAAAGGCTCGATGATCATCCACGCTGCCGACAAGGCCGGCGTGCCGATTCCGCGCTTCTGCTACCACGACAAGCTGACCATCGCGGCGAACTGCCGCATGTGCCTCGTCGAAGTGGAAAAATCGCCCAAGCCGATGCCGGCCTGCGCGACGCCGGTCATGGAAGGCATGAAGGTTCTGACACGCTCGCAGAAGGCGTTGGGCTCGCAGCGCAACGTCATGGAATTCCTGCTCATCAACCACCCGCTGGATTGCCCGATCTGCGATCAGGGCGGCGAGTGCGAACTGCAGGATCTGTCGATGGGCTATGGCCGTTCGGTCAGCCGCTTCGTCGAGCGCAAGCGCGCCGTCGCAGACGAGGACATCGGCCCGCTGATCGCGACCGAGATGACGCGCTGCATCCAGTGCACGCGTTGCGTGCGTTTCGTCAGCGAAGTCGCCGGCACGTACGAGCTCGGCGGCATGAACCGCGGCGAGAACCTGGAAATCGGCACCTATGTCGGCAAGACCATCGAGAGCGAGATCGGCGGCAACATCATCGATGTCTGCCCTGTCGGCGCGTTGACGAACAAGCCGTTCCGCTTCCAGGCGCGTGCCTGGGAACTGATCGCGCGTGAGAGCGTCGGCTACCACGACGCGCAAGGTTCCAACATCTGGCTGCACACGCGCCGCGGCGACGTGCTGCGCCATGTGCCGCGCGACAACGAAGCGATCAACGAGTGCTGGCTGTCCGACCGCGACCGCTACAGCCACCAGGGTCTCCATGCGGCCGATCGTGCGACCCAGCCGCTCGTGAAGAAGAACGGCGAATGGACTGCGGTCGGCTGGGACGAGGCGCTGAATCTGGCGGCCGAAAAGCTCAGGAGTGTGCGCGGCGACGACCTCGGCGCGTTGGTGCATCCGGCCACCTCGAACGAGGAAGGACATCTCGTTGCCGAACTCGTGCGCGGGCTGGGTTCCAAGCACGTCGATCATCGCCTGCGCCAGCTCGACTTCACTGACGCGGCGGCAGGCTTCGGCTTCGCCACGCCAGTGGCCGAGATCGAGAAGGCTGGCGCAGTGCTGCTGTTCGGATCCAACCTGCGTCACGAACTGCCGCTCGTGAACCATCGCGTGCGCAAGGCTTCCCGGCGCGGCGCGCGAGTGCATGTGCTGAACCCGATCGATTTCGATCTGAACTATGACCTCGCCAGCAAGCTGATCGCTGCGCCGGCGGCGCTTGCCGACGAAGCCGTAAAACTCGCCAGGGCTGCGCTCGATCTCGGCGGGGAAGCACCGTCGGAGCTCGCTGCGCTGCTCGCTTCGGCGACCACCGACGATGCCGCGCGCGCGCTGGCCGCCTCGCTCAAGGACGCCAGCGCCGCGGTGATCATCTTTGGCGAAGCTGCCGCGATGCATCCGCAGGCGTCGCTGCTGCGTGCCTGCGCGCGCTTCGTCGCGCTTGCGACGGACGCCGGCTACAACGAAGTTCCGCTCGGCGCGAACACGCTGGGTCTGACGCGCAGCGGCGTCGTGCCGGCCAGCGGCGGACTCGATGCGCGCACCATGCTTGCGCTGCCGCGCAAGGGTTATGTGCTCTACGGCGCCGAGCCACCCTACGATTTCGGCGACGGTGGGCTGGCCATGACCTCGCTCGCCAAGGCCGATGTCGTGATCGCGTTCAGCGCATTCGCGAGTGACGCGCTCAAGGCCGTCGCGACCGTGATCCTGCCGATCACGGCGCTGCCGGAAACCGACGCGACGCTCGTGAACCTCAACGGCATCAGCCAGACCGTCACGGCCGGCGCCAAACCGCCGGGTGAGGCGCGTCCCGGCTGGAAGGTGCTGCGCGCGCTCGGCGGCAAGCTCGCCGTGGCGGGTTTCGACTTCACGGAAATGGCCGAGCTGCGCGCCACGCTCGCGGCGAAGACCGCGACGATCGCGCCGCAGGTGCAGGCCAAGGTCGCCAGCCGTCAGGAAGCCAAGGGGCTTGTGCGCATCGCGACCGTGCCGATCTACCGCAGCGACGCCGTGGTGCGTCGCGCGACGGCGCTGCAGGCGCATCCGCTCAACAGCGGCGCAGGGCTCGGCCTGAACCCGCAGGACGCGGCCGGCCTCGGCATCGACGACGGCAGCATGGTCAAGGTTACTGGCACGGCCGGCACCGCGACCTTGCCGGTCGTGGTCAGCGCCGGCGTGCCCCGCGGTGGCGCCTGGATCGAGGCGGGCTACGGCGAAACCGCAGCGCTGCCGGCCTACGGCGCCGAACTCAGCATCAGCAAGGCATAGGCGCATGGACTCCCTGATCGCGCTGCTCAACAACTTCGTCGCCCAGTGGCCGACGCTGTCCACTTTCCTCGGCCTGATCCTGCTGCCGATGGTGCCGCTGATCATCTCGGTGGCGATGTTCGTATGGTGGGAACGCAAGGTCATGGCCTGGATGCACGTCCGCATGGGGCCGAACCAGATCGGTCCGCTCGGACTCGCGCAGGCCTTCGCCGACGTGTTCAAGCTGCTGTTCAAGGAAATCACGGTTCCCGAGAAGGCCAGCACCTTCCTGTTCTATCTCGCGCCGCTGCTGGCGCTCGCGCCGGCGATGGCCGCGTGGGCGGTCGTGCCGATCGGCGACAGGCTCGCCTGGTCGAATGCGAACGCGGGACTGCTGTACCTGCTCGCGATGACCTCGCTCGGCGTCTACGGCATCCTCCTCGCGGGTTGGGCGTCGAACTCGAAGTACGCCTTCCTCGGCGCGATGCGCTCGGCCGCGCAGGTGGTGTCCTATGAAATCGCGATGGGCATGGCGCTGGTCAGCGTGCTGATCCTCTGCGGCAGCCTCAACCTGTCCGACATCGTCGACGCCCAGGCCGGCAGCAGGGGCTTCCTCGAGTGGTTCTGGCTGCCGCTGCTGCCGATGTTCGTGATCTATTTCATCTCCGGCGTAGCCGAAACCAATCGCGCGCCGTTCGATGTGGCCGAGGGCGAGTCGGAAATCGTCGCCGGCTTCCACGTCGAATATTCGGGCTCGGCCTTCGCGATCTTCTTCCTGGCCGAATACGCCAACATGATCCTGGTCGCGTTCCTCGCTTCGATCCTGTTTCTCGGCGGCTGGCTGTCGCCGGTGCAGGGCTGGGGACTGGGCATCCTGTCGGCGCCGGGCTGGTGGTGGCTGTTCGCGAAGGCATTCGTGATGGCCTTTTTCTTCCTGTGGTTCCGCGCGACGTTCCCGCGCTACCGCTATGACCAGATCATGCGCCTGGGCTGGAAGGTGTTCATACCGATCACCATCGCCTGGACCTTCGTCGCCGGCTGCCTCGCCTATTTTGGCGGCGTGACCATCGGCCCGGGAGTCACCCCGTGAATCGCGTCCTCAATTACGTCAAGAGCCTGTTCCTGCTGGAATTGCTGCAGGGCCTATGGGTTACCGGCAAGTATTTCGTCAAGCCGAAATACACGATGCAGTACCCGATGGAAAAGATTCCCAAGTCCAACCGCTTCCGCGGCCTGCACGCACTACGCCGCTATCCCAACGGCGAAGAGCGCTGCATCGCGTGCAAGCTGTGCGAGGCCGTGTGCCCGGCCCTGGCCATCACGATCGACGCGGCGCCGCGCGCCAGCGACGGCCAGCGCCGTACCACGCGTTACGAGATCGACCTGTTCAAGTGCATCTTCTGCGGTTTCTGCGAAGAGTCCTGTCCGGTCGATTCGATCGTGGAGACCGACATCCATGAGTACCACTTTGAAAAACGCGGCGAGAACATCCTGACCAAGGAAAAACTCCTGGCCCTGGGCGACCGCTACGAGGCCGAGATCGCGGCCGCACGCGCACAAGACGCGGCTTACCGCTGAGCGCGCAGGAGAACGCCCGATGACGCAGCAGATACTGTTCTATGCCTTCGCCGCGGTGCTGGTCGCATCGGCCCTGGCCGTGATCACGCTGAAGAATTCCGTGCATGCGGCGCTGAGCCTCGTGCTGACCTTCTTCACCGCGGCCGGCATCTGGATCCTGATGGAGGCCGAGTTCCTCGGACTCGCCCTGATCGTGGTCTATGTCGGCGCCGTGATGGTGCTTTTCCTGTTCGTGGTCATGATGCTCGACATCAAGATGGAACCCCTGCGCGAAGGTTTCATCCGTTTCCTGCCGGTCGGTGTGATCGTCGCGGTCGTGATGCTCGCGGAGATGCTCAGCCTGATCGGCCTGAAGTCCATGCAGGCAATCCCTCTGCCGGAGAATCCGGCGATCGCCGCCGGCGGCAATACTGCCTGGCTCGGCAAGGCGCTGTTCACGCAGTTCCTGCTGCCGTTCGAGATCGCCGCGCTGATCCTCACCGTCGCGCTGATTGCCGCGGTCACGCTGACCCTGCGCAAGCGCAGCGGCGTGCGCACGCAGAAGCCGAGCCAGCAGGTGCTGGTGCAGCGCGATGAGCGTCTGCGCGTCGTGAAGATGGCCAGCGAAGGTCCGAAGAACGGAGACGCCGCATGATCTCGCTCGCGCATTTCATCGTGCTCGGCACGATCCTGTTCTGCATCTCCGTCGCGGGCATCTTCATCAACCGCAAGAACGTCATCGTGCTGTTGATGGCGATCGAACTGATGCTGCTCGCAGTGAACATGAACTTCGTCGCCTTCAGCCGTTATCTGGGCGATCCGGCGGGGCAGGTCTTCGTGTTCTTCATTCTGACGGTCGCCGCGGCGGAATCCGCGATCGGCCTGGCCATCCTGGTCGTGCTGTTCCGCAACCGAGCCACCATCAACGTGGCCGAAATCGATTCGATGAAGGGATAAGCGGAAGATGATCACGCCCAAGCTGATTCTCCTCGTCATCGCGCTCGCGCCGCTGTTCGGCGCCATCGTTGCCGGCCTGTTCGGCAGGCAGGTCGGCCGCGCCGGCGCGCATACCGTCACCATCGCCGGCGTGGCGGTGTCGTTCCTGCTGTCGTGCTACGTGCTCTACCAGGAGTCCACCGGCGGCTGGGGCGTGTTCAACGAGAACCTGTACACCTGGTTCGAGATCGGTCCGCTGAGTGCTCATGTCGGTTTTCTCGTCGACCGCCTGACCGCGGTCATGATGGTCGTGGTCACCTCGGTGTCGCTGCTGGTGCACATCTACACCATCGGCTACATGCACGAAGATCCCGGCTACCAGCGCTTCTTCAGCTACATCTCGCTGTTCACGTTCTCGATGCTCATGCTCGTCATGAGCAACAACTTCATGCAGCTGTTCTTCGGCTGGGAAGCGGTCGGCCTGGTCTCGTACCTGCTGATCGGCTTCTGGTTCAAGCGGCCGACGGCGATCTTCGCCAACATGAAGGCGTTCCTGGTCAACCGCGTCGGCGATTTCGGCTTCCTGCTCGGCATCGCCGCTGTGCTGTTCTGGTTCGGCTCGCTCGACTACGCCGTCGTGTTCAGGTCGGCCGATGCGACGCTCACCGGCAAGACGCTCGAAGTGCTTGCCGGACATCCCTGGGAAGCCGCGACCGTGATCGGCGTGCTGCTGTTCATAGGCGCGATGGGCAAGTCGGCGCAGGTGCCGCTGCACGTCTGGCTTCCGGATTCGATGGAAGGCCCGACGCCGATCTCGGCGCTGATCCACGCCGCGACGATGGTCACCGCCGGCATCTTCATGGTCGCGCGCATGTCGCCGCTGTACGAACTGTCGGAAACGGCGCTGTCCTTCGTCATGATCATCGGTGCGACCACGGCACTGTTCACCGGCCTGATCGGCATCGTGCAGAACGACGTCAAGCGCGTGGTCGCGTATTCGACCCTGTCCCAGCTGGGCTACATGACCGTCGCGCTCGGTGTGTCGGCGTATTCCGCGGCAATCTTCCATCTGATGACGCATGCGTTCTTCAAGGCGCTGCTGTTCCTCGGTGCCGGCTCGGTCATCATGGCGATGCACCATGAGCAGGACATGCGCTACATGGGTGGCCTCAAGAAATACATGCCCATTACCTTCATCACGGGCTGGATCGGCACCCTCGCGCTGACCGGCTTCCCGGGCTTCTCGGGCTTTTTCTCCAAGGACGCCATCATCGAGGCGGTGCACGAATCCCATCGCTTCGGTTCAGGCTATGCGTATTTCTGCGTGCTGATTGGCGTGTTCGTCACTGCGCTGTACAGCTTCCGCCTGATCTACCTGACCTACCATGGCAAGGAACGCTTCGTCGTCGAGCACAAGGACCATGCGCATCACGCCGGCCATGCTGACGATCATGCCGACGACCACGGCCATCACGCGCCGGGTCACCTGGAACATGCGCCGCACGAGTCGCCCTGGGTCGTCACGCTGCCGCTGATCCTGCTCGCGATTCCTTCGGTGATCATAGGTTGGCTTACGATCGGACCGATGCTGTTCGGCGACTATTTCGCCGGCGCGATCGTGGTGAAGGAGGGCGGCCCGCTGGCCGAACTCGCGCATGAATGGCACGGGCCGTGGGCGATGCTGCTGCATGGGCTGATGGCGCCGCCGTTCTGGCTCGCGCTGGCCGGCTTCGCCGTCGCCACGTATGTGTACCTGTTCAATCGCTCGATCGCCGATCGCGCCGCGACGATGTTCGCGCCGATCTACCGCCTGCTGCAGAACAAGTACGGCGTCGACGACCTGTATTTCGCGGTGTTCGCTCGCGGCGGCCTCAAGCTCGGCCGCGGCCTGTGGCGCGGCGGCGATGTCGCTGTGATCGACAACGGTATCGTCAACGGCGCGGCCGCACTGGTTCGCGGCATCGCGGCCCGCGTGCGCCGCGTGCAGTCGGGGTATCTGTACCACTACGCGTTCGCGATGATTCTGGGGCTGATCGTGCTGCTGGCCGGTCTGTGGTTGGCACGCTGACTCGGCGCACAAGGGAATAATGACAATGTTTGCGAACTGGCCCTTGCTTAGCCTGCTGATCTGGCTGCCCATTCTCGGCGCGATTCCGGTGCTGCTGGCGGGCGACAAGCGTCCCGGCGCTGCGCGTGCGATCGCGCTCGGCGTCGCTGTACTCACGTTCGTCATCAGTCTCGCGATGCTGACGGGCTTCAACCATGCCGTGGCCGACGCGATCGCCCGCAGCGCGCCGGACCTGGGCCTGCTGAAGAACATGTACCTGCAGGAAAACGTGCTCTGGATCGAAGCGCTGAACGTGCGCTATCACCTGGGTGTCGACGGCATCTCGGTCGCGCTGGTGCTGCTGACCACGTTCACAAGCGTGCTCGTGATCATCCTCGGCTGGGGTTCGGTCAATGAGAAGGTCAGTCAGTACATGGCTGCCATGCTGGTGCTCGAAGGCCTCATGGTCGGCGTGTTCTGCGCGCTCGACGCGCTGCTGTTCTATGTCTTCTTCGAAGGCATGCTGATCCCGATGTTCATCCTCATCGGCATCTGGGGCGGCGTGCGTCGCGTTTACGCGACCCTGAAGTTCTTCATCTACACCTTCTTCGGTTCGATCTTCATGCTGATCGGACTGCTGTACCTGTATTTCAAGACCGGCACGTTCGAGCTGGCGGAGCTGGCGCAGGTCAGCCTTTCGGCGCAGGAACAGGCCTGGCTGTTTTTCGCCTTCCTGATCGCGTTCGCGGTCAAGGTGCCGATGTGGCCGGTGCATACCTGGTTGCCGGATGCCCACGTCGAGGCGCCGACCGGTGGCTCCGTCGTGCTGGCCGCAATCATGCTGAAGATTGGCGGCTACGGCTTCATCCGCTTCTCGCTGCCCATCGTTCCCGACGCCAGCACCGAATACGCCTGGGTCGTGATCGCGATGTCGCTGACCGCCGTGGTCTACGTCGGCTATGTCGCGCTGGTGCAGGAAGACATGAAGAAGCTGATCGCGTATTCGTCGATCGCGCACATGGGCTTCGTCACCCTCGGCGTCTTCATATCGCTCGCGCTCGCGCGTAGCGGCAATGCGAACGGTGCGGCAATCGGCATCCAGGGCGCGATGGTGCAGATGATTTCGCACGGTTTCATCTCGGGTGCGATGTTCGCGAGCGTCGGCGTGCTCTACGACAGGCTGCACACACGCATGATCCGCGACTACGGCGGCGTGGTGAACACGATGCCACGCTTCGCGACATTCTTCGTGCTGTTCGCGATGGCCAACTGCGGTCTGCCCGGCACCAGCGGCTTCGTCGGCGAGTTCTGGGTCATCCTTGCCGCGTTCCAGTACAACCCGGTAGTTGGCGCACTGGCGGCGTTCACCCTGATCATCGGCGCGGCCTACACCTTGTGGCTGGTCAAGCGCGTGATCTTCGGCGAGGTCGCCAACGACAATGTCGCCCAACTGCAGGACATGGATGCGCGCGAGACTTTCGTACTCGCTACTCTGGCCGTGGCGGTGCTGTTGTTCGGCCTGTGGCCGCAGCCGCTGGGCAACCTCATGGATGCGCCGATCGCCGAGCTCGTGAAGCACATCGTCATCAGCAAGGGCGCGTGAAGGACCGACCATGATCAGCCTTAACGACATCCTCACCCTGCTGCCCGAGTCCTTCCTGACCGTAGCGATCTGCGCGCTGCTGCTGCTCGATCTGTTCCTCAAGCCGGCGCAGCGCAGCGTCACGCACTATCTGTCGATCGTCGCGCTGGCCGTGACCGGCTGGCTGGTGCTGCAACATTTCGGCACGCCCACCGCGTTCGGCGGCATGTTCGTGCGCGATGGCATCGCGAGCATACTCAAGGTGTTCGTGCTGCTGACGAGCGCGCTGGTCTTCGTCTATGCGCGGCCGTATCTGCGCGATCGTGGCCTGTTCATCGGCGAGTTCTACGTGCTCTGCCTGTTCGCGGTGCTCGGCATGATGTTGCTGGTGTCTGCCGGCAACCTGGTCATGATCTACCTCGGCCTTGAACTGCTCGCCCTGTCGTCCTATGCGCTGGTTGCCCTGAACCGGGATTCACCGCTGTCCTCCGAAGCGGCGATGAAGTATTTCGTCCTCGGTGCTCTGGCCTCGGGCATGCTGCTCTATGGCATGTCCATGATCTACGGCGCGACGGGTTCGCTGGATCTGGCCGTGATCCACAAGGCGGCTGCCGAAGGCACGCAACGCGGCCTGCTGCTGTTCGGCGTGGTGTTCGTCGTCGTCGGCCTGGGATTCAAGTTCGGCGCGGCGCCCTTCCACATGTGGTTGCCCGACGTCTACCAGGGCGCACCGACCGCGGTCACCGCATTCATCGGCTCGGCGCCCAAGCTGGCCGCGTTCGGCATGGCGTATCGCCTGCTCGAGTCGGGTCTCGACGGCGTCGGCGGCCACTGGCAGCTCATGCTGGCCCTGCTGGCGGTGCTGTCGCTCGCGATCGGCAATATCGCGGCGATCATGCAGAGCAACCTCAAACGCATGCTGGCCTACTCGACGATCTCACATGTGGGCTTCCTGTTCCTTGGCCTCGTCAACGGCCAGCCGGAAGGCTATGCGGCCGCGATGTTCTACGCGATCAGCTACGCGCTGACCGCTGCCGTGGCCTTCGGCGTCATCCTGTTGTTGTCCCGCGCCGGCTTCGAGGCGGAAGAAATCGAGGACTACAAGGGCCTCGGACAGCGCGCGCCGTGGTACGCGTTCCTCATGGCATTGACCATGTTCTCACTCGCCGGCGTGCCGCCGTTGTTCGGCTTCTTCGGCAAGCTGCTCGTGCTCAAGGCGGTCGCCGTCCCCGGTACGCTCTGGCTCGCCATCACCGGCGCCGTGTTCGCGATCATCGGCATTTACTACTACCTGCGCATCGTCAAGGTCATGTACTTCGACGACCCGGCCGAGGGCGCAACTGCCATCGTCAAGCCGGCCGACGCGCCCATGCGCGCAGTGATCTCGATCAACGCCCTTGCATTGCTCGTGCTCGGCCTCACCTGGGGTCCGTTGTACGGATGGTGCGCGCGTGCGCTCGGCATCACACCGTAAACCGCAGCGCCGGCCGGTGAGATAGCAGGACCGCTTTTTGCTTTTGTGGAGTGTCCTTGGGTCTGGGACGGCCTTATGACTGGACAACAGTCATGGGGCGAGGATGTGACGGGATGCAGCAGGGAATCGAAACCTGCGCGCAATGCAGATGAGATCACTCTTAATGCTTGCGTAAATCCCTCACTATCCGTAGACTTCCGTTTCTCTGATGCGGGGTGGAGCAGTCTGGCAGCTCGTCGGGCTCATAACCCGAAGGTCGCAGGTTCAAATCCTGCCCCCGCTACCA
>NZ_JAVTWC010000063.1:0-63766 GCF_032229445.1 Tahibacter sp. | reverse complement strand
CGTAGCGGATCAGCCAGGTCTTGCCGTTGCCGTCGATCCGGCTGGTGCGGTCGCCATTGGCCGCGTAGCCGTCGGTGGTCGTGACACCGCCGCGCGTGGTCGTGGTGGGGTTGCCCCGGCGGTCGTACTCGTGGCGTGTGACGTAGCTGCGCGGATCGGTGGTCGTGGCGACGCGGTCGGTGACGTGTGGCGTATCGAAGGCACTGGTCGGATGGTAGGTCCAGGACTGGCGGCGTTCGCCGTGCGGCGTGACGAGGACTTCGCTCGTGGTGTTGCCGTGGTCGTCGTAGGTGAAGGTGGTGATGCCGCCGAGCGCATCGGTCTGGGTGGCCGGCTGCAGGTGCACGGTGTCCCAGGTCGTGTGCGTGGTGCCGACCGGGTCGATCACGGTGGTGGCCGCGCCGTAGCGGTTCATGCGCGTGGTCGTGGGATGGTTGCGTGCGTCGGTGACGATAGTGACGGGTTCGTTCATGAGGCCGCGCAAGGCGCCACTGACGTCCTCGTCGTAGGCGAACGTGGTCGATGCGGTATCGGGCAGGGTCACTTCGGTGACGCGCAGTTCGGGGTAGTAGTAGGTGCGCTCGGCGGTCTGCACGCCGGTCCAGTACGGCGTGGGCGTTTCACCGTCGGCGGCATAGCGGTAGCGCCGCACGGATCCGTCGATCGCGTCGCGCACGGCGGTCAGGCGGAAGCCGAAGCGGGCATAGGCCATCTCGCCGTCGGGCTGGACGTAGTACAGGCCGTCGTAGTCGGCGTAGTCGTACTGGGTGCGCTGGGTGCCCAGGTTCGTGCGGTCGCTGCGGCGCGCTTCGACGAGGTTGCCGGTGTCGTCGTAGCGGTAGTCGACGCGCAGCTCCTCGGGAACGGAGGCCGAGGTCACGAGCGTATAGCTGTCGAGGATGTCGATGTCGCCGACGGGGCGCGAGACGGTTCGGATCGCATAGGTCAGGGCGATCGTGCGGCCGGCTGCATCGCTGATGTATTCCACGCGCGGCGTGTCGGCATCGCGCTGCCAGGTATAGGTCACGCGATTGCCGTTGGTGTCTTCGACGTAGGACAGGCGCGGGCCGTCGGGATCGGGCTCGGCGAAGTGATAGCGCGTGCCGTTGCGGGCGATGAAGTCGAAGAGGTTGCCGTGGCGCACGAGGCTGCCGTGATAGCCGTACAGCGGGCGATAGCGCAGCGCACCGTCGGGATCGATGCCGTCGGGCACGAAGCGCATGCCCTGGCCGGCGCCACCGAGCACGGTATGGCTGCCGCAGGCATTGCTGGTGACCTGCATGTCCAGATCCGCACTCCAGCCGCGGCCGAAAAAGCCGCGGCGGTCGCCGGCGTGGCTGGAATAGGTGCGTACGAGGGACAGACCGGGCCCGCGTCCGCCGAGCACGATGTCCGGTTGTTGCAGCACGGCGCCGCCGGAATACAGGTCGATGCCTTGTGCGAACGAATGGGCCAGCGGCACGACATCGTGGCGGCTGCGCGTGCTGGTGATCAGACCGTTGCGCTGGTCCTGCACGCCGGCGGCCGAGATCGCGGTGAGCTCGTAGACGTAGCTGCCGATCGGCAGCCGCGCCGCGGGAATTTCAAGGAAATGCAGGCCGGCGTCGAGCTGTTGTTCGGGCTGCGGCCAAAGCTCGCGGTCGGTCGGATTGCCGTCGCGATCGAGCAGGCGGAAGCGGATATCGACGCGGGCGGGCTGGCTGAGCAGATAGCCCAGCCGGGTCGGCGTCTCGCAGACGTAGCCGGTGGCGGTGTCGACGTCCTGGCTCACGCTGAGGTTGGGCGGGAACTTGCCGCGCAGCAGGCCGATAAGTTCGGTTTCGTCTTTGGGCGAGCCATTCGATGCGGGACGCGGGGTTTGTGTCGCATCGGTCGGCAGCAGGCCGTAGCCGGCGATGATGCCGGCGTTGAAGTGGACCTCTGTCGGTTCGGATTCGAGGCGGACCAGACCGTTGTGGAGCACCGTCGTTGCGGTGTACTGCGCCGCCGGATCGATCGCGAGGCCGCGGCGGATCGTGCATGCCTCGTCGTAGTTGCGATCCAGGAACGAGCAGCCTTCGACATCCTCGCCGTTACGCATCAGATAGACGGCGTTTACGCTCGGCTGCCACTGCGGCGGGTAGTAGTCCGAACGCAGCACGAGGTCGGCCTGAGTGGTGTTGAACGGCGTCAGCGCGATGCGGTCGGGTTCCAGGCGCGGTGGATTGAGATCGATCGACCACCCGTAGCTGTAGTCGTCGGTGTCCTCGGAATAGACGCCGCGCGCGGCCAGATCATAGGTTGTGAAGCCAAAGCTGCCCGCGCCCGGTGGCAGGTCGCCGGTCAGCGACAGGCGGCCGCGGATGTCGCCGGGCACGGCGCCGGCGCGCAGGTAGAACGCGTACTGGCCCGGCGCAACCTCGCGCCAGGAGTCCAGCGAACCGTGCTGCAGTGGATCGACGATGCCTATGCGGCCGCCGCTGAGTGGCTGCCAGCTCCAGGGTGGACCGTCCACGTTGCTGAGGTCGTTGACCATCGCGACGAGCGCCTGAAATGTATACGGTGCTGCAATGATCTCGCCGGGCTTCGCGGCGTAGGCGGACTGTCCAGCGGCGTTGACTGGGTTGTCCATCTGATGAAACAGCGAAATGAAGCTATTGCAGCCTGTCGCCGAATTCAGCGGATGGGTCTGCAACGAGGCGTTCTCTTCGTGTCCCACGGCGCTGACGTGCACCGTGTACTGCGTGCGCGGATGACTGGGCGCGGTGACGAAGAAGACGATGCCATCGGCGCCCGTGGTCATCGGCAGTGGCGAGGTGCGGGTGCAGGCATGCCCAGTCAGGCGGAAGTCGTCGGTGGGACAGCCGCCTTCGCCTCGTTTGTCGAACAGCGCCGCGCCGATCAACGGGCCGAACCGGGTGGTGCCTGTGCATTCGCTCTGGCTGAAGTCGGTATCGACGCGGGCGATGACGGGAACGTTGGAGACGGGATTGTCGAAAGCGTCGGTGACCGTCGCTCTGACGGAGTCGTAGCCGATGCGGAAATACCGCGCTGCTTGCGTATCGGGATAGTCGACATGCAACTGTTGCGGCGTCGCCGGCCCGATATCGGCCACGAAGGCTTCACCCGAATGCAGTTCGCCGGTCGCCGTCGTCACGCTGACCTCGACGGTGGCATGGCCGACCCATTGCAACTGTTGCGTATCCGGATCCGGCAGCACGTAGTGCCCGGTCGTGCCCTGGCGGCGCGCGAGCTTCAGCGGTGAAGCGGCCAGGCCACGGGCGTCGGTCGTGACACTGACGCTGGCCGCTTCGTGGCCTTGCGCATCCAGCAGTTGGCTGTCGCTGGCGGTGACGCGGAAGGTCACCACGGCATTGCGCACGGGACGGCCGTCTGTGTCGAGCGCAAGCGCGCGCAGCGGCTCAGGCAGAGTCTGATCGGCGGTTCCCGACTGGTGCTGCGTCGTCCGGTCGAGCGTGAGAATCGCCGCGGCAAGTGGGTTCTCGTTCGGCGGCAGCGCCGACGGATCGCCGAGCACGGCGACCAGGTCCTGCAGGTACCACAGTTCCGGCGGCAGCGTGGTCGAACCGCCTGCGAGCTGACCGGCAATGAAATAGCCGCTCTCGCCCGTCGACAGCGAACGCACGCGCCAGACCGCGCCGGTCCAGGCATCCTGCGTCAGCGGTTCAGCCGGCACTTCCACGACGTAGCCGCGCGCGAGCCAGTGGTCGATTGCCGCGACGACGGCGGGCGGCTGGTGCACGCCGCCGCTGCCGCTGGTTGCGTTCAGCGTGAGCACCGTGCGTCCCTGGCTGCGTGCGAGTGCGAGGCCCTTGTCGGCAGAAATACTGGCGACGCTCCACTGCTGTTCGAAGACCCGGTGTTCCAGTGCCGAACCTTGCAGCGCCGACAGCGCGGTCCAGTCGGACTCGGCGGCGTTGGTCGCGACCGCGGCAAAGGCTTCGGCCGGGCGCATCGCGGCGTCGAGCGCGACGCCCCGCCAGCGCATCGCGGTCGCGAGTCCGTCGAGACGGTCGACGCGGTACTGGCTGATGACGAGCGCGGCGGAGGGGAACGGCCGCACGACGCCGACGCCGGCGAGCGCGGCGAGTTCGTCGTCGTCGCCGTTCCAGGTCGCGAGATAACGCGCGCCGAGGTTCGCGAGCAGGCGCGCGCCGCGTTGTTCGCTGTCGCCGGGCAGTGCACTCGCGTGGTCGGGCACGGCGGCACTGTCGGACACGTCGATGGCGAGCGCGGACTGGCCGCCCGCGATCAGCGTCTGTGCGAAGCCGGCGCTGCCGCCCGGGCCTTCGAACGTGAGTTCGACGCGGTGGCGTGTCGCCGTGTCGATCGGCGCTGTGCCGGCGCGCTCAGCCTGGCCGGCGACGAGCAGCATCGGCCGTACGCGATACAGATAGGGCGGCGTGCGGCTCATGCCGCCGTGTGCGTCGACGATCGCACCGTCGTCGACCGAGGCGGGCTGCCAGGCGAGGCTGATGCGGCGGCCGGCAAGCTGCGCCACGCCGATGCGGGTCTCGAGCGCGATCGGCGCGTCGGAGGCCTCGCCGCTGCGCACGACCAGATGCAACTGCTGGCGCAGCTGCTCGGGCAGTTGCGCGAATTCGCCGGTGACCGCGAGTACCGGCATCGGCAGGCTTGCCGGTAGCAGCTCCAGGGGCGGCGCGTCTACGGCATGCTGCGCGAGCATCGCGTCATAGCTCAGCGGTGGCGACTGGACCCCGAGCGCCGAAGCGATCTGGTCGCGCAGGCGCTGCAGCGGCGATTCGTTGCGCGGCTGCTGCAGGTGCCCGTCAATGAACGTGTTCGCATCGAACTGGGTGCGCGCGAATGCGCCGCTGGCGGCGACGAAGCGATGCGGCTTCAGCGCGGGCGCGAGCGCGATCCAGCTGCGGCCGCTGCGGTCGGCGCTGCTGCCGCGGTAGTTCGACATCGGCAGATGGGCGGAGACGAAGGTGTGCTCGATCGCGTACGCCGCAATGCGACCGCCGCGCACGACCGGGCGCTGCGCGATGCCTGCCGCGGCCAGCGCGAGGCCGACCTTGTCGCCGCGCACGCCGAGGCTTGCGGCGAGATCGTCGAGATTCACCTCGACCACGCCGTGCACGTAGCGCGCCGGTGCGCGGCTCGCGCGCAGCAGCGCGATCAGCAGGCTGGCCTGGTCGACGTCGTTGCCGGACAGGCTACGCAGCGTCGCGTCGGCGTCCTGGCGCGCGCCGGCATACCAGCGCGTACGCACCGTGCTGCGTACGAAATCGACGATGCGCGTGTAATCGTGGCCGAGGCTCGCCGCGTGCGCGAGGATGGCCGGCGACAGCGCGGCATCGGCACTGTCGGCGTAGTCGGCCGGTTGCGGTTCGACGTCTGCATCGGCGATGGCATAGCTCGGCACGATGGCCGGCGTCATCGCGGGTTCGCGCGCCGGCAGGCGCGGCCGATGCACAGGCAGCGGGTTGGCCCCATAGACCGGCGCGTCGTCCGCATCGGTCGCGAGCAAGGCATCGAGTTCGGCGGTCACGGCTGCGTCGATCGGTGTTGCGTCGGATTGTGCGTTCAGCGTGCTGCGCAGTGTGCTGGCTGCGGCGGCGACGGCGCGCAGATGGTCGCGCAGACGCTGCGTCCGCGCGGTGACCTGGGCCGTGGCGGTCGCGGGCAGCGGCTTGTCGCGCAGCGCGGCCTGCTGCTGTTCCAGGCGCAGATCCAGCAGCAGCGCCTGGGCCTGCGACGCATCGCTCGCGGCGATCAGCCGCGAGCGCGCGGTGCCGTTGTCGACGCCACGCTTGTGCAGCCCGGCGAGGACACCGCGCAGCGCCTCGCGCGCCCGCACGAAGCCGCCGGAGGCGGATTCGTCGGTCTGCGCCTTGGACAGATCAGGCGACGGCTGCGCACTGCGCAGGCTGGCGATCGCGGCGCGCGCGTCCTCGCCGCGCAGCAGGGCATTGACGACGTCCTGCGGCGATACCGCGACCGTGGTTGCCGATGCGGCCGCAAATGCCGGCGCCCCGTCGACTGCGCCGCGTTTCGCGGCGCGCGCGGCGGTCGCGGAGGATTGCGGTGCGGCTGTCGGCGTCGCGTCGGCATCGTCACGATTCGCGCTTCGTGCTGCGGCCGGGGCATCCGCAGACGGTTTCGCCGCCGCCTCCAACTGCGCGCGCAGCGCCGCGACCACGGCGCTGCGCGGCATGGCCGCGGTCACGCGCGGTAGCGTGAGGTCGTGCAGGGGCGTCGCTGCCGGTGCTGCCGGCGCGTGCCGGGTTGGCGACCGATCGGGGCTGTGATCGATGTGGCCGGTCGGCGCAGCCGCGGCAGCCGCGGCCGTGAGCGCGAAGCTCAGCGCTGCAGTGGTGAGTCGGGAAATTGGGAAAACTGTCATCCGTGGCGTCTTCATCGTGAGTCTCCGGCCGCCGCGGCATCTGCGCCAAGGCTCGGCAGTCGTGCGGGTGCGAACAACAGCGACGGCAGCCACCTGAAGCTGGCCTCGGGTTTGCCAGGGCTGCCTTCGAAATCGTCGCAGTACAGCGGATCGTCGAGGTCGCCGTCGAAGTTGTTGCGGAACAGCAGGTCGATGGGCCGGCCGGCCGGGCAGCCCTGGCGGATCTGCACGTCGAGCGAGGCGAGCTCGGTCCAGACGCTCTGGCCCGCGGCGTCGCGCAGCTCGGCGGCAATGCCGACGCGATAGCCGCCGGTCGCGAGCGTGCCGGTCGCGAACGTCGACGTGCGCGTGATTTCGGCGCCGACCGCGAGGCTTACCGCATAGCTGTCCTGAGTGATCAACGCGCCGTCGTCGGCAGCGCGCAATTGCACGCGCACCGGCGTTGCGTCGAGCACGAGGGTGCCGGGGTTGCGCAGCGTGTAGCGCAGCGACAGCGGATCGCCGCGGCGTACGGTGATGCCGGCGTCGAGGAACAGCGCGGCCAGTGCTTCGCCGGTGGGCGGTACGTAGCTGACGGCGACGGTGACCGCATCGCCGACGTTGCCAGCGCGATCGGTCGCGCGCAGGTGCAGCGTGTTGGCGCCTGGCAGCAGCGTGGCCGCCGCCGTGCGGAACACGCCGTTCGCGTCGGCGCGCACGACCGTGTCGAGTCCCGGCGCCTGTACCGCGACGTCGGCGTCCGGCTCGGTGCGGCCAGCGATTTCCTGCGCGGCCGTGGTGACCGTGCTGCCCGGCACCGGTGCGTCGACGACGACGCCCGGCGCCTCGCGATCGATCGTGAATGCGACCTCGCGTGTCGCGCGATTGCCTGCCGCATCGTCGGCTTCGACGCGCAGCAGGTAGGCGCCGCTCGCGGTGACGGCGCTGCCGCTCGCGTAGGGTTGGCCGTTGAGCCGCAGCGTCGTCGTCGCGAGATGCGCATCGGACACGTCGATCTGCGGCGTCACGGTGTGATTGACGAGATCGCCGTCGGCGACGCCCGTGATCGCAATCTGTGGCGCGAGGTTGTCGACGTTGAACGGGATCGCGGCGAGCGGGGTTTCGTTGCCTGCGGCGTCGCGCGCACGCAGTCGGTAGCTGTGCGCGCCATCGGTGAGCTTCAGCGCGGCGCCTTCGAACGAGTCGCCGCCGGTGGCAGCCAGCGCGCTCCACGCACCGCTGTCGATGCTGGCGTCCACCACCACCGGCGCGCTCAGCGCATCGCTGGCCTGCGCGCGCAGCCGCAGCGGCGCGGCAATGACGGCGTCGTCCAGCGGCGCGATCGCCTGCAGCAGCGGCGGCGTGCGGTCGACGATCTGCACGCTCTGGGTATCCAGCGTGTTCCATTGGCTCTCGCGCAGGATTCCCAGGTGCACGTCGACACTGCCAAGCGGCCATGCCGTCGTCGCGAAGTCCGCCGTGTCGGCGAAGGTTTCGCTGCCGGCGAACGCGCGTAAGTAGTCGCGCTGCGCCAGCACGCTGCCGTCGCTCGCGACCACGCGCAGGCGGACGCTCTGCTCGGGCAGTGCGACGGTGCCAGGGTTGCGTAGCTGCAGCGCGACCTGCAGCGGTGTGCCGTGTGCGAGTTCGGCCTGGCCCGGCTGCAGCGTGCCGACGAGCGGCAGTGCAATGGCGGCCTCGTAGCGTACGGTGACGCGGCGCGTCGGACTGGTGTTGCCGGCGCGATCGGTCGCGCTCGCGTCAATGGGGTTGTCGCCCTCGACCAGCGGCACAGCGGTGAACACGGCGCGGCCGGCCGCATCGGCGGATTGTTCGGCACTGAATGCGCCGACCTGCAGCGCGACGCGTGCGTCGGCCTCGCTGTCGACGATCACGTCGACGGCGCTGGTACTGAGGACGCTGGCATCGGCCGGACTTGCGATGGCGAGCGCCGGTGGCGTGCGGTCGAGCGTGAAATGCAGGCTCGCGAACGTTTCGTTGCCGGCTGTATCGCGGGCTTGCACGGCGAGCGTATAGCTGCCGTCGGCACTGACCGGCGTGCCGGAAACATAGGGCGCGCCGTTGAGCCGCACGCTCGTGCGTGTGCTGTCGAGGTGTGCGTCGGCGATCGTGATCGTCGGCGTCGTGATCTGGTTGGTCAGCGCGCCTTCGTCGATGCCGGCGATGGTGACCTGCGGGGCGGTCGCGTCGACCGCGAACGCGGTCATCTCGCTGACGCTTTCGTTATTCCAGCGGTCGCGTGCGCGCACGCTGACGCGGTGCGCGCCGTCGGCAAGGCCGCCGACGAGCAGGCTCCAGCGGCCGTCCGCGGCTAGCGCCAGCGGCTGCCAGCTGCCGTCGTCGACGCGCGCGTGGGCTTGCGTGACGTCCGAATGCGCGTCGGTGATCAGCGCGCGCAGGCTCACGAGTGCCGGCTGCAGCGAATCGGGTACCGGTGACTGGATCACGATGGCGGGCGCCTGTTCGTCGAGCGCGGCGAAGCCCAGTCGTGCGAGATCGCGCCAGCTGCCGGCGGCGTCGCCGGGCAGGCGCGCGTCGAGCACGGTGATGTAGCTGCCGAGCGCGAGCGGCGGCACGCCGAGTTCGATCGTCTGCTCACGGCTCGCGCCGGCGCCGAGATCGAAGGTCTCCTCGCGTTCGAACGCGCTCGCGAGCGTCGGCGTGCGCAGCACGCGCAGGCGTAGCTGCAGGCCGGCCAGCGCGGCACCGGCATTGTCGACGCGATAGACCAGCGTATCGCCGCGGCCGGCGACGACGCGGCCATCGGGCGCCAGCGTGAGCGCGCCGGTCAGCGGCGGAGTCGTACCCGCTTCGACGAGCCGTACGCTGGATTCGGTGCTCGCGTCGTAGCCCGGTGCACTCAAGCGCAGCCGCAGCGCGTAGACGCCGGGCGGCAGACCGCGCGTGTCCCAGCGGTCGGTCTTGCGCAGTTCATAGCCGGGCTGCAACGTGCCGAGGGCCTGCGTCGCGGCCCATATTTCAGCGCCAGATTCCGCGTGCGCCGAGACACGCAGGGTCGCGCCGGCGAGCAGCGCATTGCCGTCGGCGAAATGCAGGCGGCTTTCGATTGCGACGTTCGTGCCGGCTGGCTGCTGCGACGGCAGCGTGGCGACGGCGAGATCGATGCGGCGCACCGCCTCGATCGCGAACGCCGCGTCGCGTTCGGCGGCGGTGCTGCCGTCGCGGCGCAGCAGCCGCGCATGCAGGCGATAGTCGCCAGCGAGCACGCCGGTACTGTTCCAGGCGACGGCGCGCGTCCAGGTCTGTCCGGCCGCGATCTCCGCGGTCGGCGTTTCGCCGAGATCGGCGACGAGCGTTCCGTCGGTGGCGATGATCTGCAGGCGCACTCGGCCGTCGAAGCTAGTGCCGGGCGCGGTCACGCGGACTTCGCCGGACACTATCGCGCCGGGTGCGAGCAGCGTGCCGGCGAGTGCGACATCGAGCAGCGGCGCGGCTCCGTCGCTGACCGCGAGCACGCTGTCGGCGCTGTTGTTGGTTTCGTCGCGCTCGGTGATGCGCGCGTCGGGATCGGCGATGAGGCGCAGGCGGTAGTGACCGCTGTGCGCGAGTACGCCGAGATCAAGGCTCAGCGAGCGCGATCCGCCGGCCGCGAGCGCGAAGGCTGCCGGAGCCGTCACCGGCAGCACGCTGCCGTCGGGCGCGCGCAGGCTCACGGCCAGCGCGACGTCTGCGACGGCCGCGCCACCACGGTTGCGCACGGTGACGAGCGCACTCGCGCGCTGGCCTGGCGCCGGCGTCGCCGGAACGAAGAACATGTCGTCGGCCGACAGCGCGATGTCGGGCAGGGCGGCTGCGTCCACGTCGACCTGCTGCGCCAGCGACACGCCGCTGCGGTTGCCCGCCGCGTCGGTCGCGACCGCATCGATGCGGTTCGTGCCGGCGCGCAGCGCGACCGGGCCCGCGCAGAACGCACCCGGCGGCTGCAGCGAGTACAGCCGCGCCTGCCCCATCTCGTCCGCGCCGAGCACGACGATGCGTGCGCTCGCGGCCCAGTCGAAGGTGCCCACATTCGTACCGCCGACGGCCGCGACCGCGTCGAAGCGCAGGCTGCCGTCGAGTGCGATGCGGCCCTCGATGCGTTCGTTGCCGAGCAGTGCGAATTCGCTGCCGTCGGGCGACCAGGCGAATGCCTGCGTCGACGGCGGCAGCACGAAGCGCGGATCGGCGCGGCGCGTCACAGGATCGTAGGTCCACAGCGTCGGCGTGCCGGCGTCGGAGCGCGTGAAGCCGAGCATGCCGTCGGGCGACCAGCTCGGGCGGATGTGCGTGTCGGCGGCGAAGGCGTCGAGCGCGCGCGCAGCATCGAGATCGACGATGACGAGGCGGCCGTCGGTCGTCGCGAGTGATGCGTAGCGCGCATCGGCGCGCAGCCGCAGCGGTGCGTTCGGATCGACCGGATAGTCGGCGATGCCGGCAATCGGTCGCACTGTGGCGCCGTCGCGCGACAGCCACCAGAGCGCGTCGACCGTGTCGCTGGCACGGCGGCCGTACAGCAGCACGCGGCTTTCGTCAGCGGCGATCGCGTAGCTGTGGATCGCCTCGGTCGCGAGCGGCAGCGACTGCGGCGCGCGGCCCGGCTGTTTCGTCTGCAGCCGGTCGTCGACGACGTAGTACAGCGTCACGCCGTGCGCCGACCACTGCGCGAGCCGCGCGGCGACGGCGAGGGTTTCGACCTGCCCGTCGCGCAGGTCGACGAGTCGCAGGCTGTAGCCGTTGCCGGTGTCGGCGAGATGCCAGCCGTCGGCGGCGAGCGTCAGCGCCGAATAGAGGTAGGTGCCGGCGGCCGGATGGTCGCTCTGCTGCAGCTGTGCGGCGGCGGTCGTCGTCGCGAGCAGCACCGCATCGCGGCGGACCTCGACGAGGCTGCCGGCTTCGGCGCGGCCGCAGACGAGGCTGTGGTCGCCGTCGATGGCGACGCGGCTGCCGCCGGCGACCGGGTAGGTCAGCACCGGTGCGGCTGGCGCGAGCGCGTCGCGCGGCACGCCGCTCGCGGGCGCGCTCGCGCCACTGCGATTGCCGGCCGCGTCTACCGCTTCGACCGTGTAGTGATAGCGCGTGCCGTTGGTCAGCGGCGTATCGGCGAACGTGGTGGCTGTGACGCTCGCGATCTGCGCGAACGGACCGTCGGCCGATATCGCGCGGCGTACGAGGTAGTGCACGGCGGCGCTGCCGTCGCCGGCGTTCCAGCTCAGTTGCAGGCTCGCGCCCTGCGGTGGCGCGACGACGGCGATCGCCTGCGGAATTCCGGGGCCGCTGCCGGCGACTTCGAGGATCACGCGGTTCGACGCCTCGCTCGCGTTGCCGAACGCATCGAGCGCGACGACGGTGTAAGCGTGGTCGCCGAGCGCAAGGTTTGCATCGACATGGCGGCGTTCCGCGTTCGCCGCGATCTCGGCCAGCATATGGTCGTCGCGCGACAGCACGTAGCGTGCGACATCCGGCGCGGCGCTCGCGCTCCAGGTCAGGGTCGCAGTGTTGCCGGCCAGTGTGCCGCCGAGCACGACCGGATCGGGCGGCGTGATATCGCCGATGCCGACTGTCGCGACGGCGGACCACGCGCTCTGCAAGGCGCTCGCGTTGACCGCGGCGACGCGATAGCGGTGCTGGCCGTCGAGCACGGTCTGTTCGAATGTCGTCGTAGCGACGAGATGCCAGGCGCGTACGCGCACCTCGGTCAGGGTCAGGTGCGCAGAGCCGCCGCCGGCCAGCGGCGAACGCACGACCAGGCGCAGCTTGTCGCTGCGATACGCCGTGGGCAGCGCGACGGTCAGGCTGGCCGACGCGGCGGACCGCTGCTGTGCGACGCGCACCCAGCCGTCGTCACCCGCATGCGCATAGACGTCGACGTTGCCGCTGGCCGTGTCGCTTTCGCGCCAATCGAGTTCGAGCGCGCTGACGATGTGCGCCGCGCCGAGGTCGAGTTCGAGCATCGGGTCGGACTGCGCGTCGAGCGCGAGGGGTTCGAACCACGTCGAGATATCCCAGTGCGTCGCGGGGTCGCCGTCGATGCTTCGCTCGGCATCGCAACAGGTCGTCGACGTTGCCGACAGCAGCGTGAGCGTGTCGTCGGCGTGCGCGTAGCCGCCGTTGTGTTCGACGCGGTAGCCGATGACATCGGCTTCCGCATTCGAGTTCCAGTGCACGCTGACGTCGTAGCCGGCTGCGCTGGCCTGTACGCCGGTCGGTGCAGCCGGTACCGTGGCGCGCGTGACGCGTCGTGTCGCGCTGCGCGATCGGTCGCCGCCATTCGTCAGTGCGTGTAGCACGATGACGTTGTCGCCGGCGTCGAGTGCGACCGCATCGAGCGCGAAACGGCCGTCGGTGCCAGTCGGGCCGGCGTCCTGCTCCGTGCCAGCGCCGACGCGTACGACCAGGCGTCCGGGCAGTGCGCTGCGTCCCTGCAGCGCCGTCGTCGCCTGCGTCGTCGGCGTGAACGGCTGGTCGACTGCGAGCGAGAACACGTCGGCGGCGTCGCTGCGTGCGTCCGAGCGGTTGCCGGCTGCATCGAGCGCGCTGACGCGGTAGGTCCAGCGGCCGTCGTCGCGGCCGGTATCGCTGCGCGTCGTACCGGCGTCGTCGTCGCCGACACGCTGCCAGTAGCCGGCGTCGAGGCGTTCGAGACGATAGGCGACGACGTCGGGATCGGCACTCGCGGTCCAGCTCAGCTGTACAGTACCGCCTTCGGCGACGGCCAGCAGCGCGCCCGGTCCGGCCGGCGCGGTCAGGTCGGCATAGCGCACGCGCACCTGCGGCGGTTGCGGATCGTCGAGACCGGACGTGTCGCTCGCGATTGCGCGGATCTCGTAGTCGCCGTGTGGCAGGGGGGCCGGTGTCCAGCGCACGCGGTACGGCGCTTCGCTCAACGCAGCACCGAGTGCGGTCCAGTCGGACGCGCCGGCTGCGCGCCAGGCGAACTGCACACTGGCGATGTCGCCGTCACGGCTCGATGCGCGCACGTCGACGCTGGTCTCGAACGCGGTGTCGTTGTCCGGGGCGTCGATGACGAGGTGCGGCGGGCCGTTGTCGATCGGTCCGATCGCGGCGTCGTTCGACGGCATGCTGAGATTGCCGGCGCGGTCGATCGCGAACACGACGTAGCGGTGCGTGCCATCGGCCAGCGCGGCGTCGAGATAACTGGTGTCGGTCAGCGCGAAACCGCGCAGATCTTCGGGCAATTGCGCCGTGCCGTTGACGAGCCGGCCGTTGCGGTAGAGCAGATAGCCGAGCAGATCAGGCTCGGTGTTCGCGGTCCAGGCGATCGCACCGTCGGCGCCCTGCAAGGTCGCGACGAGACCCTGCGGCGCGGCCGGCGCGAGGTTGTCGACGACGAGCGCGATCTCGCTCGCGGCCTCGTTGCCGCTGCGGTCGCGCGCGGCCAGGCGCAGGGTGATCGCGGCTTCCTCGGCATGGGCGAGGGTGTTCCAGTGCGCGAGCACCTGGTTGCGTTGCGGCAGAGAGCCTTGCGCAAGCGTCACCGGCGTGTCGCTGCCGTCGCTGCGGCGCGCGGTCAGGACATAGCTGTCGAAGTCGTTGGCGCTGAACGCCGTGCCGGCGACGGCGACGACGCCGTGTACGCGTGACCCGGCGAGCGGCGCATGGATCGCGGCTTCTGGCGGCGTGCGGTCGAGCGCGAGTTCGACGCGGTTGCTGCGCGCGCTTTCGTTGCCCGCGCGGTCGATCGCGCTGACTTCGTAGCGCCAGAGCCCGTCGGCCAGCGCGGCGTCGACGTGATGCGGCGGGATCACGAGCGCTGGGTCGAGGCGCGCGCCGTTGCGATAGATGGCGTAGCCGGCGAGATCGCCGTCGGGCGGCGGCGACCAGTCGAGCACCGCGTCGGCACCGTCGAGGCGGGCGCGCAGCTGCAGCGGCGCTGCAGGCGCGCTGCGATCCAGGCGCAGATCACGCGTGGCCGTCGTGACGGCACCGGTCGCGTCGGTCGCAAGTACGCGCAGTACGTAGTCGCCGTCGGGCAGGGCGAGATCGAGATCGGCGAGCACGCCGTCGCTGACCGCTATCTCGCCGCGATAGAGCAGGGTCCAGTGGTCCGACAGCGCCTGGCTGGGTGTGGCGATGGCGACGCGATAGTCGCGCAGGTGCGCATCGAGCACGCTGCCGCGCAGCGCCAGGTGTCCGGCCAGCGCCGCGCCGGACGTCGGCGCGGTGATCGTCACGACCGGCGGCGTGCCATCGATCGCGAGCGGCTGCGTCGCCTCGGCCGTGTTGCCGGCGCGGTCGCGTACGCGCAGGCGCAGGCGGTAATCGCCATCGGGCTGGGTCACGTTCCAGGAGCCGAGTGCCGCGGCGGCGACGGCGGTGGTGCCGGCGGCGAGCAGATCGCCGCTGTCCTCGCCCGGTCGCAGCAGTTCGACGCGGTAGTCGGCAACGTGCGCATCCTGCGCGCTGCCCGTGATCGCGACCGCAGCGCCGCCGCGCGGCAGCACGCTGTCGCGCATCGGCGCCGTCAGCGCGGCTTCGGGCGGTGTTGCATCCAGAGTGAAAACGTGGACATGTTCATATTGATTGCCGGCGCGATCCTGTGCGAGCACGTTGAAGCGGTAGGCGCGCTCGGCCAGTCCGTCGAGTGTGGCCAGCACCTGCACGCCGCTGCCGCTGCCGCCGAGCTGGGCGACCACGGCGCCGCCGTCGACCGCGGCGAGGCGCGCGTCGAAGCGGTCGAGCCGCGGTTCGACGACGCGGAAGGACGCGGATTCACTGCTGTTCGCGTAGTCGTCGGCCGGCGTGGCGTCGACGACCTGCGGCGCGACGGTGTCGACGTCCAGCGTCAGGGCGGCGTTTTCCGCGATGTCCGGTTGCGCGGCGCTGCGTGCGGTGATCTCGACGACGTAGTGGCCGTCGGGCAGACCGCCGCCATTCCAGTCCAGCATCCGCGTACCGGCCGCCATCGCGATGTTCTGTGCGAGCTCGGCAACGATGGCGCCACCGTCATCGCGCACGCGCACGTCAACGAGCGCGGGCGCGAGCAGTTGCAGGCGCAATTGGGTCTGGTCGAGCCGGCCGTCTCCATTCGGCGAGAACAGCGCGGGCAGCGCCTGCGCGCCGCCGAGCACGGCCAGCGGCACGGGCGCGCCGAACAGCTGCCCGATCTCGGCGGTATTGCCGAAATCGTCCGAGGCGTGCAGCACATAGCGTCCGGCGCCCTGCGCAGTGCCGCGGCTCCAGCGGCCAAGTACGGCGGGCTGTGGAACGGCGATCTCGTCTTCGGCGACGAGCTGGCTGCTGCCGGACTGTTCGACGAGCAGTTGCCAGTAGGGCTGAGCTGTTGGAAAACCGGAGAAATGCGCATCGTCCACTGTGCCGCTGATCGCAATGACGGCGTCGGTCGGCACGGCGCCAGCGGCCGGCGAGGTGATCGCGAGCGTCGGCGGTGTCGAGTCGACGTCGACCACGTAGTAGCGCGTTGCGGTCCAGCCGCAGGCGTCGCCGGCCTGTACGCGGATCGCGTAGTGGCCGTCGCTGACCGGATTGCCGCTGACGTGGCCATTCCAGCTGACCTGGAATGCGCCGCTGATATTCTGCGCCTCGCCCAGCGGTGCCAGCTCGCTGCCGAGTTGGTAGCTGACGAAGCCATCGTCGGCGATCGCGACCAGGGCATGCAGGGTCGCGCGATAGCTCAGCGGTTCGCGCGCGATCAGCGGGATCGTCGCATTGCGGTAGCGCGGCGCACCGTTGACCGAAAGACCCAGCAGCGGCACGCGCGGCTCGGTGCGAAGTTCACCCGGCACGCTCGGCGTGAGCAGCTGAAATATACCGATGTGGGGTTCCGCGGCACCACCGAGACCGAGCTCGGCGATGCTGTCCAGATCGAAGCTCGTCGCGCTGCAGACGACCGCACCCGACGCGTTGCCGACCTCGAGTTCGGCCTCGATGCGGCCGTTGAGGTCGGCCACGGCCGGTCCGTTGCCGCGCACTTCACGGATCCACGTCGCCGTCGGCGCCGTATGCCGCGTATGGCACGCGCTTGACGACAGCAGCCCCGATTCGTCCGGGCACACGGCGCCGCTGTCGCTGGCTTGCGACTTCAGCGATAGCTGGTAGCTGATCGCCGAATCGCTGTGCAGTGCGGTGCCGACGCGCAGGGCCGGGAAACCGTCGGCATCGCGCGCCGCGCAAACCCGGCTGCCGCTGCTGGGCCAGTCGAGTTCCGCCTGAGCCGGGTCGCGATCGATCTCGATGTATCTGATATTGCCAGCGCGGAGCGTGCCCGCCGTCGCCATGCCGGTTGCCAGATAGCTTCCCTCGGGCAGGGGCGCGGTCGAAACGCTGACATCGCGCATCCAGGGAAACTCGGACGCCGCCGTGGCGTCGTTGCGGGTCGGCGTCTCGTCGAGCAGCACGTGCCTTCCGCCCGCGCCGTCGAGCGCAAGGTCGTAGTGCTGCATGATCACGCCATGCGCGGCCACGAAGCGCCACTGCTGCGTCGGCACGCTGGCGCAGCGTTCGCCGTATACCGGGCCCGCGCGCAGCACCATGCCCTCGTTCGGCGTTGGCGGGGTCGTGCTGCAGTACATGTCGGCCCAGGTCGCCGTCGCGAGGCCCGCGGAATTGACGAGCCGCGCGCTGATCTTGCCGACACCGGCGGGCGGGAAGCGGAAGTAGGCGTGCCGCGCGTTGTGGGCCGTCGGGCGCACGGAACGGTAGTCGCCGTTGTCGATGGCGTCCGCGTCGACACCGATGCGCAGTTCCACACCGTCGGCGATGCCGTCGTAGAACACGGGCACGACGACCTGGATCTCGTCGGGACGTGGCGACAGCAGCTCGCTCACTTCCGGCGGTTCCACGGCGGTGAGATCGGCGCGGGGACAGAAGACGAGTGGCGTGTCGAGTCCGCTGGTCCGCACGCGCAATTGGTCGCCAAGCAGGCGGCTGCCGTCGGCGCGGATGCCGACGGCGCGCAGGCGCCGGTCGGCGCCCTGGGGCAGCGAGCTCCAGGGGAGCTGCAGCGGGAAACCCCGATCATAGTGGTTGAATTCGAACGGCGGCAGCGTACCCGGCAGGGTCGCGAACAGGCTCCACTCGCCGGGCTGGCGCGCATCGGCGATTTCGATGTCGATGGCGGCAAAACCAGTGCTGCCGTCGAGCAGCCAGAGGTTTACCTTGAGCGGATCGGTGATGACGAGGTCGACCGCTTGCGGGAAGTCGGCCGGATAGTTCACCGGGCCGACGGCGGGCGCAGGATAGACATGCTGCGCGCTGCAGGAGGAAGAACCGATCAGGCAGTCGGCGAACATGAGCTGTTCGACGGCGCTGCCGAGTTCGCGCACGCTGTGATTGCCGGCCCGGTCGTAGGCCGTAGCGCGTATCGCCTGGTCGGTAAGGCCGCCGTAGTTCGCCTGCGCGAGGTTGCCGCGCGCGTCGAGCAGCGCTTCGCGCCAGTCGCCGCCGTCGAGCGCCCGCAGTTCATAGCGGAAGCGGTCCAGATGCAGGTCGGTGGCTGCGCTCTCGACGTTCAGTTGATTGGTGTAGTCGGGATCGGGGGCGGCGCCGTCGCTGGACGGCAGGTTCGGTTGCATGAGCCGTCCCGTGAGTACCGGTGGCGTGGTGTCCAGCACGAGCTTCAAGGTCTGTCCGGCGACGTCGACGACGTAGTCGCCGTCGGCGAGCAGCTGCCCGCCGTCGCTGCGGCCGTCCCAGATGAACTGCTGCGGCCCGGCCGCCAGCACGCTGTGGCGTTCGCGTACGACCTCGCCGAGTGCATTGCGGATGCGTATGGCGGTCTGCGCGATCGTGGTCAGGCGGAATCGTACGATCGCGATGTCCTTGACTTCGTCGCCGTTCGGCGAGAAATAGCGCGAATCCAGGCCGACTTCGAATACGGGCGAACCGAACGACGACAAGGTCGATGCGATGCGCACCGTCGCATTGCCGGCCTTGTCGACCACGCGCAGCCGTACGAGGTACTGGCCCGGCTGCGGCGGAATCCAGCTGAGGAACTCGTCGCCGAGCACGGGCTCGTTCTGCGGCGGCGTGATCGCATGCCATTGCGTCGGCGCCGACGGCACCGCCCAGTCGAGCGTGTAGTAGGCGAAGTTGAGATCGGCCGCGACACCTGACAGCCGCACGGCGCGGCTACTGGGTTCGGCAAATAGCTGGGCCGACAGGTTGACGAGCGCGGTGACGGTTCGCGGCGGCGGGGCGGTGCTGACGACGAGGCTGGCGTCGTCGCCGCTGAACGCGGGCGCCAGGCTCTCGATAGCGTCGTCATAGCGCCAGGGCTGGTTCGACAAACTGCCCGCACTGCCGTAGCGGCTGTCGGTCGTGAACACGCCGCCGTCGATGAGGCGCAGCCGCGGCTGCAGGTCGGCCGGTAACTGTGCCGCACCCTGCATCGCGGCGAGGCGTTCGTGGTGGCCCTCGTCGACGTCGATCGCGAACGCTTCCAGTGTCGCGGGCGCATGCCCGAAGCAGCGGCCGGCTTCGCAGGCGACCGGACCGATGTGGGCGCTCGCGAGCAGCACCACGGCGGTACGCGTCGCAGGATCGAACCATTGCTCGCGGCGATCGGCGCTGGACCAAAGCGCGCCGCTGCAATTCGTGCGCGTGTTGTCGCAGTCGTCGCCGGTGTAGAGCGTGTCGGCGCGGCGATGCCCGCTGTCGAAGCGCGCGGGATCGGGTCCGAGGTCTAGCGCTGCGTCGGTCGGCGGTAGCTGCGCGTTCGACAGAACGGCGCCGTCGCGATTGACGATCTGCACGCGGCGCGTCGCCGCATCGACGAGCAGCAGGCTGTCGTCCGCCGCGATCCACTGCGCTTGCAAGGTCGGCAGATAGCCCGGCTCGCTCAGCGAACCAAAGGTGTGCGGCTCGGGTATGCGCTGACGCAGCGACGACAGCGAACCGGTTTCGGCGCGGAACAGCTCCAGCGATTCGTGCGTCTCCGAATAGCGACGGATCACCGCGCGCGTGCCGTCGGCATTGATGCGGATGCTCAACTGTTCGCCGTCCTGCGCGCCCGGCAAGGTCACGATCGCGCGCTGCGCATTGTGCGGCACGTAGTAGGCCGGGGGCGTCTCGTTGCCGGCCTCGCCGCGCCAGATGTACAAGCCGTGCGCATGGACGCGCAGTGCCGCGCTGTCGTCGGGCAGCGCGCGCAGCGGCGTCCTCGCGCGCGTCTGCAGGTCGTAGACGTAAAGCTGCGGGAAGGCGCCGGCAATTACGCGATTGGCATCGAGGAACCGCGGTTGCTGGCGCCGGTGCGCCTGCGCGTCGGATATGGCATCAGCGTCGAGCACGATGACCTGGTCGCTCTGCGCAGTTGCAGCGACGGCGAGCGCGTGCTCACTGCCGCGGCGGACGTAGAACGCGATCCAGCGGCCGTCCGGCGAAAACTGCTCCGCGGAAATCGGATCGAGCTCGCCGTCGTCGGCGCCGAGGTAGTGGCTCAGCCAGCGTGACGAAACGACGGCGGCGAGTTCCGGCACGATCGTGCTCGTGCGGTAGATGCCCGCGAGCGGGTCGAGCGGATCGGCCGAGAGCGCGCGTGCGAAAAGTGTATCGCGCGTCGCGGCGGTGGCTGGCGGCTGGAACCAGGAACGCGCCGGCGGCAGCGGCGCGTCGGTGAGCAGCGGCGTGTCGATGGCCGTGACGAGACTACTGCGGTCCGTGTCGACGGTAACGGCGAGTTGAGCCGTGACCTGGCCTGCGGTCCGCCTCTCCACGACATAGACGCCATCGGCGACGACGCGATCGCGCTGGTCGCGGCCGTCCCAGACGACCTGGCCGCTGGTCGCGTCGGCGGCGATCAGATCATCGAAACGGCGCACCTCGCGGCCGGCCGTGTTGCGCACGACGACGTCGATGCGCCCGGCGGCCGTGCGCGCGAAGAACAGCGCGGTCGCGTCGCGTACGCCGTCGCCGTTGGGCGAAATGAAGCGTTCGCTCGCGTAGAACGCCGCGTCCTGCAACGCGAGCGGCAGGATCGCGAGGTTGTTCAGGGTCTGGTTTTCGCGCACGGTACCGGCCGGGTCGGCGACCAGGCTCAGTTGCCGCGCGCCGGGCTGCAGGCCGAAGTTCCAGTTCCAGCTCAGCGTGGTTTCGGCACCCGCGACGAGTTCGGTGATGACCTGGTCACTGCCGATCGCGACGCCGGTTTCCGGGTTGCCTTCGAACAGGCGCACGACGATGCTCTGCGCGGCCTGCGCGCCGAGATTGCGCACGACCGCGCTGACCTGCTGCGGCGCACCCGGGGCCGGTGCGCTGGGCACGAGCTGCATTGCCGCGCTGGACACTGCGATGTCGGCGAACGGCAGCACGTTGAGCGTGTGCAGCGCGAGGTTGTTGCCTTCGTCAGACTCGGCGACCTGCTGATCCGCATCGACCGCGACGAAGACCGGCGTGTCGGCGGCCAGGCCGAGGTCCGCGACGTTCACGACCACGTTCGTTTCCGCCTGCGCCGCAAGCCCGGCGAGCATGCTCTGCGCGAGCCGTGCGCCGCCGCTGCGCGGATCGTTCGCGAACAGCGCGACGGTGAATGCGCCGCTGGCCTCGCCGCCGTCGTTGCGAACACGCAGGCTCGCCTGCAGCGGCGCACCCTGCAGAGCCGGCTCCGGCGCGAACTGCAGGCTGCCGGCGACGACGGCGAGGTCGCTGCCGCTCGCTGCCGCAATCGTGAAAGGCCATTGCGCGAGGTTGTTGCTTTCGTCGAGCTCGGCGATCTCGCCGCCCGCATCGAGCTGCACGCGCAGGGTCGCTGCGCCGGGTTCGCGCGCACGCCAGTAGTGACGGCGCTCGAGGGTCTGTCCGGGTTCCAGCGTGACGCGGCCGTCGAACAGGGTTTCCTCGCTGGCTCCTTGCTGCAGTGTGATGCGCAGGGCCGCGTTGCTGGCCGTGAGCGTGCCGCGATTGCGCAGTTGTACGCGGAAGCCGACATCGCGGCCCTGGGTCGGCGGCGTGGCGTCGAGCAGCGTCAGGTCCGCATCGCGCACCTCGAGGTCGAGGCTGGGTCCGAACGGCAGCAGCAGGCGCGCTTCGTTGTTGTTCTCGCGCGCTTCGGCGACCGTGGCGTCCGGATCAGCGACGAGGCGCAGGCGCACGGCGGCGGACGCGGTCGCCGTGAATTCGAGTTCGAGCGGCGCGCTGCCGCGGGCGGGCAGGGCCAGCGTCGTCATCGCGAGCACGCGCGGCGGCTCGGCGTCGTCGTAGAGCACGAGACGGGCGGCGGCCACGGGCGTATTGCCGAGGTTGCGCACGCTGCCGGACACGCGGATCGTTGCCGGCAGGCTTGCCACGGCCGGCGGCGTGAGTGCGAACAGCGTGGCATCGAGGGCGATGTCGGCCTGCGCCGGCGTGGCGCCGACGGTCACCGGTATCGCGATGCGATTGTCGGCTTCGTTCTGCTCGACCACATCGTCGTGTACGTCGAGCGCGAGCCACAGGGTGCGCGCTCCCGCGTGTCCGGCGCTGTCCCAGCGTTGCTGCAGCGTCGTCGCCGCACCAGCGGCGAGCGCCGGCAGCGGCTGATCGCTGCCGATCGGGTTGCCGCCGGAAGCCGGGTCGCCGTCGTACCAGCGCGCGCTGCTGGCCGCGGCCGCGCGCGAACCCGCATTGACCACACGCAGTTGCAGCGTGAACACATCGCCGTCGACGGCGTCGGCTGGCATCACGCTCGCGACACCGCCAGCGGCGAGGTTCGCCTGATTGTCGTAGAGCTGTGCGAGCGCGGCCGTCGCGGTCAGATAGATGCTGCCCTGCCAGTCGCCCGCGGTCTGCTGTGCGCCCATCACGAAGTCGCGCGCCGTGGTCGCGGTGGCGTTGGGCAGCGGCAGATGGCCGACGAGTCCGTAGAGTTCGATCGTATCGGCCAGTGCCGAGTCGGCGAATGCCGTGCCGGTGTCGCCGAAACTGCCGTCGGCGCGTTGCCGGCTCGCGAGCCACTGCGTGGCGGCGTCGCGGACGGACTGGTGCGCCGGCTGCGTCGCGCCGGCGAACAGCCGTGCGGCGTGCAGGGTCGGCAGCAGGCGGCCGCGACCGTGCGCCGCAAGCGCGAAGCTGCCGTCGCTGTTCTGCCGCGTGACCAGTTGCGCGAGCGCGCGCTGCACGGCCGTAGCGTCGGCATCCCGGCGCGCGAGTGCGTCGGCGACGAGCGCGGTGTCGAGCGTGCTGTCCTCGAAACCGGCGGCGAGTCCCCAGCCGCCGGTGGCGCTTTGCGAATCGATGAGCAGGCTGGCGGAGGCCGCGGTGTCGAGCGCGAGTTGCCAGCTCTGCTGGTCGCGATTGGCGGTTGTCTGCGCCGCGAGCCAGGCGCGCGCGTCCGCCAGTCCGGGCCAGCCCGGATCCGCCTGCTGCAGCATCTGCACCACGACGGTGGTGTCGCGTAGCGCGGTGGCCGCACGGTCCTGCCAGTGGCCGTCGGGATGCTGGCGCTGCTGGATCCAGGCCACCGCCGCGACGACGCCGGGTGGGGTCGCGGACGTGCCGCTGCCACTGAGGATCACCGGCAGTTGCGGCGCGGCCGACGTGGCGGGTTCGTTGTAGATGCGCAGCGACGCGCGGCCGTCGGTGATCTGGTTGAAATACTGCTGCAGGCGCACGCGTACGCCTTCCAGCGCGGCGAGCGTGGCCGGCGCGACGTTTTCGCCGCGGCGCTTGAGCAGGATCAGCGCGACGCGGAAGTCCTTCTGTGCGTGCGCGGCGTCGGGGATCCGCGGCCCTTCGGCGGCGATGATCTGTTCGATGCGCACGGTTTCGGCCGTGCCGCCGCTGATCGCGCCGAGCCGCGGCAGGCTGGTCGCGCTGCCGTCGCCGCCGACGATGAGCTGCATCGGCGGCACTTCCGCCGCTGACGCGAAGCCAGCGAGGTAGAGGTCAAGCGGACTGAAGCGGCGGCGCACTGCGGCGCTGTGAAAGCTACCGTCGCTGCGGCGGACCCAGTCCGCGCCGTACATGATCGACGCGTCGGTATCGAGGAAATAGCTCCAGTGCACGCCGAGCTGGCCGAGGAGTGCGGTGCTGGTCGCGCCGGTCTCGGTGCGATAAGAAACCTGCGAACCCCAGCGATGCATGATCTCGTGCGCCAGCGTCGAATGCGCGCCGCTGCCGATGCGCGAATCGCCGGGTGCGTCGGCGTAGCGGCCCACGGCTGCCATGTCGACATAGCCTTGCAGTTTCGTGGCACTGCCGTAGTGGCTGCCGAAATCGTGAATCGTTCCGCCGATACCCTGCACGTCGTTGCGCACGGTGTTGTAGAACGCGAGTGCGCCGCTGGTCTCGAATTCAAAGGTCGTGAACGTGACGATGAAGTCGTAGCGGTCCGCGTGTGTTTCGTAGAAGCGCCGTGCGATGGCCATGCGCGGTGCGTCGAGGCCGCGAGCGTAGTCGCCGTCGAGCTCGATGATGCTGAGGTTGCCGATGTCGACGCTGTCGCCGACATCGACGGCGCCGACCTTGGCCTGTGCGGATGCCGCGTCGGGCAGGTGCACGCAATCGTCGAGGGGCAGATCCGTCGCCGCCGCAGCAGTGGCGGTGTACAGCAGCAGTGTCGCGGCTGCGGCATGCAACAGCACAGCGAAGCGGAGGCGGCTCACCGGCAGCGTCCCTGCGGCGCCAGCGCGATCAACGCGGACGCGCCGGCAGCGCACGCAGGCCGCCTTCGAGAACGCTCGTCGGTTGCGGCGGTTGTGCGTGGCGCGCATCGAGTGCGGCGAAATCGAGAGTGTCTCCGCGTTTTGCCGAAATCGTCAGCGGTGCGGCGCGCCCCGGCAGATCGCGCGCGAACACGACGCCTCCGCCATCGACGCGTTCGACGCGCCAGTTGCCCGACGGCACGGTTTGGCCGCGCTGCAGGCGCTTTAGCTGTCCGTCGGAAGCGGCGAGCACGATCGCCTGCGCGTCGGGCGCCAGCGCAGCCACGGTATACGGCGCGGCAGCGAGGCGACCGGCCGCGAGCAGTGCGACAGCGAATAGTTGAGTTGCCATGTTCACCGGTTGCCGATCCGTCACCGTGATGCGATTGCGGGCAAACCTCCCGTCGCGGCACGACGTCCGCGATTGCAGCGGACGACCGCGACCGCTTCAGACGCACGCGTGCCGCGTACGCCGTCGACTGAGACGGCGAAAAAGTCGTTCGTGTGCGATGCTGGCAACCCATGCGTTGCGCTGAAAACGCGGCGCGGGGCCAACCGGCCGTGAATTCCCCGCGAGAATCATAGCCGTCGCCGGGTGGCGGATATATCGGAATTTTCCGAGAAATCTGCGCAAAAAATGCACAGTCGCGGATGCCCGTTCATCCGCTACATGAGATTTCTGGCTTAACTTGCTAACTCGCTTTCGATTGTTTCGCCGTTGCACAGGCCCGCCGCGGCGTCTGCGCGGTGCCCCGTCGTGGGGCGGCGCAAAGGTGGGCGGGTCGGCTATGCTGCGCCGATGCCGACCTTGCTGCTGAATCTGCGCCACGTTCCCGACGACGAAGCCGACGACATCCGTCGACTGCTCGAAAGCCAGGCGATCCCGGTGTTCGAAACGCCGCCGAGCCGCTTCGGCATTTCCGCCGGCGCGATCTGGCTGGCCGACGAGGCGCGCGCGGCGCAGGCGCGCCGGTTGCTCGACGACTACCAGGAGCATCGTCGCAGCGACGCGAGGGCCGCCTTCGACGCGGCACGCGCCGAGGGCCAGCCATCGACTTTCCTGCAGGTGCTGCGTCAGCAGCCCGTGCGCGTCGTATCGGCATTGATCGTGATGGCCGCACTGGTCGCGCTGTGCCTGCTGCCGTATTTCCTGTTGCGGGACTAGCGTCTTCCGCCGCAATTGAATCGGTGCAGCGCGTACTTGACTCGCCCGCCTTTCTCACACCCCTTCTACTGCGTCCGCCGATGCGCTCGCCCTGACGAGCGCTGCTCCCTCGTGTCGGCTCGACGTAGTGTCGACCACGCCTTCGCCGTCACGCAGTCCGCGGCCGGCGTCTCGACGGCCTCGCTACGAACGGGTGTGAGAAAGGCGGGCTAGCCGGAAACGACAACCGGGCGACGAGCGCCCGGTTGCGTGGTTCATCCGGCTGCAGCGGTCTGGCCGCTGCGGACGAACATCAGAGTGCTGCGTCCTTCAGCTTCTTGAGCGCGCGCGCCTTGATGCGCACGGTCGCCGGCTTGGCCGGGAACCAGCGTTCTTCGCCGCTGAACGGGTCTTTGCCGAAGCGCTTCTTCTTCGCGGCAACGGCGGTCGCCGTCACTTTCAGCAGGCCCGGCAGGGTGAACGAGCCGGCGCCCTTCTTGTGGATGGAACCGAGCATGGTGGATTCCAGCGCGGCGAGGACGGACTTGACCGACTTGGGCTCCACACCGGTCTGCTCGGCGAGGTAACGGGCGAGTTCGGACTTGGTGAAGGTGTCCTTGATCGGCTTCGGCGCGGCCGCTGCGGGCTTGGCGGCGCTCTTGGTCTTGCTGGTTGCTGCTTTCTTGGCCATGGGCTTTGGTTCTCGGTGACAGAGTGTTTCGCCCGCACGGTGTCGGCGGGCGGCCAGTGTCGGCGGCGACACTTTACTGCATCAGGACCGCAAGATTTAAGCGGTTTGCGCGCATTTTTTTCGATAGCGCCCCTGCGTAAGCCGCGATTCATGCGCGTGTTGCAGCGCAACCGCGTCAGGAGCGCGATTTCCGGTATCTTCGGGAGCTGTGCGCCGGATACCCCGCGCCTTGCGCTTGTCCAGCGGCGAGCGCTTCCCTGCGTCGTGCATTCCTTCCTTGTGACGTGCACGAAGGCTTCACGCGATACACACAACTGTCCGCACTGCTGCGTGCCAATCCACAGGGTCTGTAAAAGTTATAGGTGTATAAAAGGTCGTGCCTGCTGGCGAGCGCGGCAGCGGCGCGGTGCGTGCGGCGCCGATGCTCAGGGCAGCGGCGATTTCTCGATACGGCCGCCCTTGAGCACCCAGTCCACCTGTTTGAGCACGCGCACGTCCAGCAGCGGATCGCCGCTGACCGCGATCAGGTCGGCGTGCTTGCCGATCTCCAGGCTGCCGAGTTCCTTCTCCAGGCCGAGCAGTTCGGCCGCGTCCAGCGTCGCGGCGCGCAGCGCCTGTGTCGGGGTCAGTCCGTACTCGACGAGCAGTTCGAATTCATCCGCATTTCGGCCATGCAGGCTGACGCCCGCATCGGTGCCGAAGGCGATACGCAGTCCTCCTTCGACGGCCTGGCGCAGGGCCTTGCCGGTGATGCCGATGCGCCATTCGATCTTGGCGCGCACGTCGCCCTGGTAGGCGCCCGGATTGGCCGCAAGGCGCTCCCGGTAGCCGTTGACGGTAGACAGCGTCGGCACGTACCAGGCGCGCTTCTGGCGCCACAGCGCCAGCGTGTCCGCATCGAGCAGGGTGCCGTGCTCGATCGAATCCGCACCGGCGCGCAGCGCCAGTGCGATGCCGTCGGCGCCGTGCGCATGCACGGCGACCTTGCGTCCGTAGAGATGGGCGGTTTCGACGATGGCGTGGGCCTCGTCATCGAACATCTGCTGGCCGAGGCCCGTACCGATACGGCTGTTCACGCCGCCGGTGGTCGCCATCTTGATGACATCGGCACCGCGTGCGATCTGCTGGCGTACCGCGCGGCGGCAGTCGTCGGCACCGTCGCAGGTCGTGTGTCCGGCGGCGAGCGCGTCATGCAGTTCGTCGCGGAAGCCCAGCGTCGGGTCCATGTGCCCGGCGCTCGTGGAGATTGCCGAACCCGCATCGAGGATGCGCGGGCCGGGCAGCTTGCCGGCCGCGATCGCGTCGCGCAGCGCGAGTGTGACGCCGCCGCGATCACCCAGATTGCGCACCGTGGTGAAGCCGGCGGCCAGGGTCTTGCGCGCGTTGACCGCGGCCTCGTAGGCGAAGAATGCCGTGCCGCGCGTGACGGATTCGAGCTGTGCTTCGATGCCCGCTTTGTCGGACGTCAGATGCACATGGCTGTCGATGAGGCCCGGCAGTACGAAGCGATCGCGCAGATCGAGGATGCGCGTAGCCGCCGGTGCGTCGGCGAACGCAGATGCGTCGACGTGGCCGTCGCGCACGGCCTGGATGCGTCCGGCATGGATCAGCACGGTACTGGCCTTGCGCGGCGGCTGTCCCGGCCGGTCGAGCAACTGGCCGGCCTGGACGACGAGCCAGTCGTCGGATGCCGACGCTGCGGCGGACGCGACAGCGCAGAGCGAACACAGGGCGAACAATGCACGCAACAGATGGATTCGCATCGCGGTCGACGACAGGGGAGAGTCGCGAGCATAGCCGAGTCGTAGTGTGCCGACGCGCCGGGTTGACATACGATGAGTTTCGTAGACACTGCAGTTCCCGTTCGTGTGGAGCCGGACATGCGTGCCATTGTGCTGCTGATACTGTTGACGATGCTGTTGCTGCCGCTGCGCCTGAGCGCCCACGATGGCGATGGTGGCGGCGGCGGTAGTGTGGTGCAAGGACCGTACTGGGTCGGGCCCGCGCATAGCGGGTCGTGGTTCGAGCCGGATCGCAGTGGCGAAGGATTCATCCTCGAAATTCTGCCCGACGGCAATGCGGTCGCGGCGTGGTTCACATTTCCGGCGGCTGGCGAAAGCGGCGAGCAGATCTGGCTCGTCGCCGCCGGCGCCCGGGTGCAAGGCGACACGCTGGTGTTCGAGCAGGTCTACCGGCCGCGCGGCGGCCGTTTCGGTGCCGCGTTCGATCCGGCACAGATCGACAACGTGAACTGGGGACGCTTCGAGTTCCAGTTCCACGACTGCCAGTCGGCGACCTTGCGCTACGCCGGCAGCGGCGACTACGGCAGCGGCACGCGTGCATTGCGTCGCATCACGAGCATCGATCAGCTCGACTGCAACGGCGGCCGCACGCTGGCTGCGGGCGGTGGTCGTGCACTGGAAGGCCTGCGCAGCCGCAGCGGCAACTGGTTCGTGCCGGGTCGCTCCGGCGAAGGCTGGTTCATCGAGGACCTGCCCGGCGGACGCATGCTGGTCTACTGGTTCACGTTTGATCCGGCCGGCAACCAGCTCTGGCTCACCGGAGTCGGCGAACGCAGCGCTGACAACCGACTCGTCGTCGAGGCCTACGTTACGCGCGGCACGCGCTTTGGTACCGCGTTCGATCCGGCTGCGGTACGGCAGCAGCGCTGGGGGCGCCTGGAGTTCGATTTCACGAGTTGCACGGGCGCGGCGTTCCGCTACGCCGCCGACGATGCAGCCTATGGCAGCGGCAGCTACGCGGCGGGCCGCGTCACGATGCTGGCGAGTGCGCCGTGCATCGACGGCACGCCGCAGGCGCGCCGCAGCGGCGAGTGGGTCGAGGCCGCACGCATGCCTGGCCCGGCGCAGTCCGAGCATGCGGCGGCGGCCTACGACGGCAAGATCTATGCGCTCGGCGGGTACGGCGACAACCGTGGCTTCAAGCGCTACGACGTGGCCAGCGACCAGTGGGTGACGTTGTCGCCTCTGCCCGCGGGACGGCATCACCTCGCGGCGTTCGCCGATCGCGGCTCGATCTATTTCGTCGGCGGCGAACCGGTCGGCGGCGGCGACCAGAGCACAGCGGGCTTCCGCTACGACATCGCGGCCGAACGCTGGGAGCCGGTGCCGGAACTGTCGCCGACCTTCGGCAGCCACGCGGCCACGCTCAACGGCCGCGTCTACATTGGCCGCGGCGATGGCACGCTCGAGGAGTTCGATCCGCGCCAGCGCGCGGTGCGCCGGATCGGGGCGGCCGACCCGACCGAACGCGACCACTCGCAGGTCGTCGCGTTCCAGGGCGAGATATGGATGCTCGGCGGACGCTATCCGGACACGCGCACCACGGCGATCTACGATCCGGTCAGTGAGCACTGGCGCGCCGGTCCGTCGTTCCTGCACGCGCGCGGCGGATTCGCCGCCGCCGTCGTGGACGATCAGATCATCATCACCGGCGGCGAGCAGTCGCACGTTTTTCCGGCGCTGCTGGTGGGCGTCACCGAGGTGTATGCCGCGGGTAGCCAAGGCTGGCTCAGCGGTCCGCGGCTGCCGCAGCCTGTGCATGGCGTGCCGGGCGTCAGCCTCGACGGGCGTATCTACGCGGTCAGCGGGTCTGACAGGGCAGGTCTTACGACGGGTGCGACCGGGCGCGTGTTCTGGTGGCGGCCCGAGTAGCGCGTCAGCGCACCGTGTTGCGCCAGTCGCGCTCGTAGTAGCGCACGAGCGCCTGCGAATCCAGATGGTTCGCGTCGACCACGGGACGCGGCATGTCTGGCGGGAAGCGGAACATCTCGGCCGTGGTCGCGGCATCGAGGTAGCGCGTCGCGACGTCGTAGCGCAGCGGCGGCGCGAATGCGCCGGCGCTGCGCGCAGCAAGCAGGAAGCCCCATTCGCCGAACGAGGGCACGTAGACGTGGTAGGGCCAGGTCGCGAAGCCGGCTTCGCGCAGGCTGGCCTCGACACACCAGTACGCGTGCGGCGCGTAGTAGGGCGAGGTCGCCTGGATCGCGACGAGGCCCGTGTCGCTCAGGCGGCGCGCGAGCAGCCGGTAGAACGGCACCGAGTAGAGCTTGCCCAGCGCGAAATTGGTCGGATCGGGAAGATCGATCAGGATCACGTCGAAGCGCTGCGTGGTGTGTTCCAGCCACTGTCCCGCATCGGCGTTGATCACCTGCACGCGCACATCGGCCAGGGCGCCACGGTTGAGTTCGACCAGTTCGGGCTGGTGCGCGAACAGCGTGGTCACTGCGGCGTCGAGATCGACCACGGTGACGCGTTCGACCGTCGCATGCTTGAGCGCTTCGCGCACGGCCAGCCCGTCGCCGCCGCCGAGGACCAGCACCGAGCGTACGGCGGCGGCGGATTGCAGCGCCGGATGCACCAGCGCCTCGTGGTAGCGGTATTCGTCGCGAGAGGAAAACTGCAGCTCGCCGTTGAGATACAGGCGGAGGTCGTCGCGCCAGCGCGTCAGCACGATGCGCTGATACGGCGTGCTTTGCGCGTGCACGATGTCGTCGCCGTAGAGGCGCCGCTCCGACCAGCCGGTCAGCGCGCCCGAACCGGCCATCCCGGCGGCGAGTACGCCGATCACGAGCAGCGCGCGCCACAGCAGTCGGCGCCGTGCGGGCAGTTCGGCGCGGAACGCGTGCAGCGTGTACAGCGCCACCACGGCATTGAGCAGGCCGAACAGCAGCGCCGTGCGCGCCATGCCCAGCCATGGCGCGAGCAGCAGCGGAAACAGCAGCGAGACGATCAGCGCGCCCAGATAGTCGAACGTGAGCACGCGGCTGAGCATGTCGCCAAGCGCCAGGCGCGTATCGGCCTTGCGCGCATCGAGCAGGCGCATGACCAGCGGAATCTCGCTGCCGACCAGTACGCCGACGCAGAACACCAGCGCATAGAGCAGCGTACGGAACGGCAGTCCCTGCGCGCCGAACAGCACGAACAGCAGCGTTGCCGACAGGCCGCCGACCAGCGCGATCAGCAGCTCGACCTCGATGAACACGCGCAGCAGGTCGGCGTCCCTGACGAACCGCGACAGGTGCGAGCCCACGCCCATGGCGAACAGGTAGCAGCCGATCACGGTGGAAAACTGCAGCACCGAATCGCCGAGTAGATAGCTCGCCAGCGCCGCGGACACGAGTTCGTACGCCAGACCGCTGGACGCGACGACGAATACCGAGAACACCAGCACATGGTCGGGGCGGAACGGCTTACGCATGCATGGGTGTCCTGTCGTGCCGTGGGATGCGCGTCGAGCGCCAGCCTTTCCGCGTCGCCGCTGCTGCGCCTGCGGGTCGCGGCGGCAGCTTACACTGGGCCTTTCCAGTAAGAGGAGTAGCGGCATGGTGCGCGGTGTGCATACGCTCGGCGTGGCGGTGATGGGCCTTGTGCTTGCGACAGCGGCGTTGGCACAGGGTGGCGCGGAAAATCCCGCCTGCGCTCCGCTGGCCAGTATCGCGATTCCCACGGCCGATATGCCCGATGCGGCGGCGCGTGCGCGGCTCGCCGGTTGCGTATCCGAGGACTTCTACTACGCCGACGGCGGCAAGCCCGACTACGCGCAGGCGCGGCTCTGCGCCTATGTCGAGCGCGACGCCGGCGACGAGGTCATGTTCGGCGGCTCCGCCGTGCTGATGATGATCTACGCCAACGGCGACGGCGTGGCGCGCAACATCGGTCTGGCGAAGAAGTTCGCCTGCGCCGTCGAAGGTGCGCCGGCGGAACTCGACGGCCGCCTGGAACATCTCGACGCGATGGCTAGTTCATCCGGCAAAAGCGAACGCTTCGACCTCTGCGACGACATCACCAGCGGCTACATGATGGGCTTCTGCGCCAGCCGTGGCGCCGATGCGGCCAAGGTCGACCGCGACCGGCGCGTGACCGCGCTGACGGCGGCGTGGAGCGCGGCCGATCGAGCGGCGTTCGGGAAAGTCCGCGCCGCCGCGGACGCGTACTTCGATGCCAGCGTCGACGGCGAGGTCGACATGAGCGGTACCGCCCGCGGCGCGATGGCGGTCGGTGCGCGCGAAGCACTGGAAGACGGGCTCGTCGCCGCACTGGACGCGTTCGAGAAAGGCCAGCTGCCACAGGACGGCGCAGCGGAATTCGCCGCCGCCGACAAACAGCTCAACACCAACTACGCTGCGGCGATGAATTACTACAAGGCACAGGCTGCGGAGGGCACGGGCGGTAGCGTGAATCCGCAGGGTATCCGCGACGCTGAGCGCGCGTGGATCCGCTACCGCGATGCCTGGGTCGCATTCGGTGCGCAGAAATACCCTGCCGTCGCCGCCGACGCGTGGCGCACGTATTTCACGCGCGAGCGGGCGCAGGCATTGAAGGATTTGGCCGGCGAATAGCGAAGGACGCCTGCCTGCCTGCGATGTGTCACCGCAGGCCGGTTGCGATGCTGTTGCGTCGTGACATGGACGATCCCGGCGCGGCAGCCCGCTACGCTACCCGTGAATCTCCGCCACCGCGGCGCCGCGCCGCTCGCTGACGCGCTCACGTGCGGCATCGCTCGCCAGTTCGCGGAACAGCTGCACCGCGATCCTGCGCGCCTGCTGGCGGATCTCCGGTATTGCGGTCGACTCCCAGTCGCGGCCACGGCACAGCGCACCCAGGGTCCAGATGCGCTGTCCCGCGTCGAGGCGGCCGGTGTCGTCGACCTGCAGGCCAAGTCCCTGCGTGTCGGCGCGCGCGAGTCCTGCGCGCAGTAGCGAACGCACGAGCGCATGCGGCGTGGCACGCGCGTCGGTATCCATGCCTACCGCCTGTAGCACCAGGTCGTAGCTCGCGACCTGCGCGACCTCGTGCTGCGGTCCCTGGGTCCAGGTCACGACCGGCCGGTTCTGCCGGCCTGCGCGGAACGACTGCACGCGGCCGGCGCGGGTTTCCAGGCGCCGGTCGGCCTGCAGTTCGAGCACGCGCCGCGCGATCTGCGGCGGCATGCGGTGACGGCCGATTTCCCAGATGCCGCGCAAATGGCGCAGGAAGCGGCGCCGGTCGTCGTCCGGCAGCGCACGCCAGAGTTGCGGTGTGGCGTGACGCAGGCTGTCGATGACGCTGCGCCAGTCGTCGGCCTCGTCGCAGCAGGCACGCACGAGGCGCGTCCAGCGGCGCAGGTCCGGCCGTTCGCGCAAGTCGTCGACGAGTTCGGCCAGGCCGTCGGCCGGCAGCTGCGCGTCGCGTGAATGCGCCGCGGGCAGGCGGCCACGGCGCGACAGCATGGTGACGTGCAGCTGCGGCCAGCGCTCCGTCACGCTCAGCGCGAGGTCGACCGCGGTCAGGCCGCATCCGACGATCAGTACTTTGCGCAGTTTTTCAAAAGGCAGCGTATTCGCCGACAGCCACTGCCATGGATCGAGCACATAGCGGCCTGCGGCGATCAGGGCCTCGCTGACGTTGGGCAGCGCGCGGCTGGGCAGGGCGCCGGTAGCCACCACGACAATGTCGGCGTGGTTCGGAAAGCCGCTGGTGTCGGTGAGCACGTAGCCGCCGTCGGGCGACGGGGCAACGCTTTCGATCTCGGTACGCAGACGCGAGGCGCGAATGCCGCGGAAGCTGGCGCCTTCGAATGCGCGTGATACGCGCGCTTCGAGATAGTCGCCGTAGAGGCGGCGCGGCAGGAAATCCGCGCCGCGCGCATTGGGCAGGTGCTGGCGCGCGAAGTCCAGGAACTCGGTCGGCTCGGGCGAATTCACTCCCATGGCCGTTGCGCGTACGTTGAGCAGATGTTCGTCGACGGGCGTGGCATAGGCTACACCGCGGCTGCCGCCGCGCCGGCCCGAATACCAGTGCAGCTCGGCCGGCATGCCGACGCCGTGTTCGAGCAGTTCGGTGATGACGAACGCGGCGGCGGCGCCGCCGCCGATGATGGCGACCTTCGTACCCATGGCTGTTCCTTGAAAGCGATGTCAGCGAAACCGGCTGGGCGGCGGCAATCCGTTGCGCGCCGTATGGCGGTGCCATCACGCCATTGCCGCAGTTAAACGATTGCTAAATGAAACCGGTGTTCGCGCAGGCAGGTCATTGCTTCTGGCTGTGTCGATATGCGGGTTCGCCAGAGACGCAGGGATGCTTGCGACCGGCAAATGCCATCCATTCAATGCAGTGCGGCGAAGTGTTCGGGGAGTGGTTGAGCGGGGCAAAAAAGAACGGCCGCCTTGGGCGGCCGGTCCGGGGTATCCACGACAACAGCGCTCAGACGTCGGGCTGAACGCGCGCCGGATAGATCAGTCGCTCGATCGCCATCGGCAAATACCTGCGCGCAAAGACCGGCTGCAGCGGCTCCAGCGCGGCCATCGCGCGTGCGCTGTCCTCGTCGGTAGGCACATACACGAATACGAAGCCGCCGCCGCTGCGCGCGAGTTCGAGATCGTCTTCGATGTAGCCGGCCTCGGTGCCGACCGCCTTGGAAATCTGGATCTTGAGCTTGTCGAGAAAGCTGGCGTCGTCCGTGGACTCCAGTTCGGTGGCCACGAAATCTCCCGTAGCGGCTCGCACATCGTCGGTGCCGAATCCCAACCCTAGCAGATCGCGCTCGGCGGCCTCGGCTTGGGCATGGTTCTCGAAGCCCGCCACGATGTAGTGGCGCGGATAGAACATGCCGAAGGAATGATCGCCTTCCTTGAAGAATTCCCAATGCCTTTTCATGTCGGCCTCCTGGCGCGGATGTAGCGGTACGGCGGCGCGTGCCGGCGTGGGTCGAAAACGGTTCGCTGTGCGCCGATCAGCGCTTTTCTTGCTGATAGCGGCTGAATTCGGCCGCATCGAGCTTGCCGTCGCTGTTTGTGTCCAGGCGCGCGAACTTGCCGGCGAGCTCGTTGCCCGAGGGCACTTCGGACTTGTCGATGAAGCCGTCCCTGTTGGCGTCGAGCTGGGCCATGGAACTCATGCCGGGCGACGGTTCGAGCGCGCTCGGCGGTGGCGGGACCTGGGTCTGGGCCATGCTGCTGCCACTGATCGCGAGAGCGACCGACAGCGCTATGCAGGGAAGTGTGGCGTTGGGTCTCATGACGGATGGTCTCCGTAGCAGGAATGGTGATTCGTGCCACGCAGGGTGCGTGCCAGCAACCGGCCAGGTGTCGTGAATCCCCGCAGGGCCGGTCATTGCTGGGTTTGCTCATGCCGATCCGGGTGACGGTCGGAGCGGATGCGCCGCAAACTGCACGAACCGCGGAGCGGTCCGGGCGAGCTGCATGTAGGTGGGCGCAGGAGGCGACGTCACAGACGTCGCCGTCGGCCGTCGCTCGGTGTGGGGCGATCGCACGACGCCGCCGGCGTCGTGCGACGGGTCAGCGCCGCTTGGGGGGAGGCCGGCGGTCGCCGCCCGACGGAGGGGGGCGGTGATCACCTTGAGGACGCGGGCGCGGCGGCGGACGGTCGCGGTGCTGCGATTCGGGCTGGTCCTCGGCCCGCGTGATGCGCAGTTGCTGGCCCGAAACCCAGACCTTTTTCAGGTGCTTGAACACGTCGCCGGGCATACCGGCGGGCAGGTCGATGAGACTGTGGTCGTCGCGGATGTCGATGCGACCGATGTTGGCGCTGTCCAGTCCCGCTTCGTTGGCGATCGCGCCGACGATGTTGCCCGGCTTGACGCCGTGGCTGTGGCCGACCTCGACGCGGAAGGTCTCCATGCCAGGTTCCTGCTTGCGATCGCGTTCCTTGCGTACAGGGCGTTCGCGTGCGGCGTCGAACGGCGGCCGCGGCGCGGCGGCAGGTGCAGCCGGAGCTGGCGTGTCCAAGCGCTCGATGCGATGCGCTGGCGCATCGCTGCCGGACATGGGGTGCGGGTTATCGATGGTTGTGGCGTCGTGTGTCGGTGCGGTGCTGCCGGAAAGCGCGGTGTCGTGCGATGGCGCTGCGCTGTGCGACGGCGCTGCGCTGCTAGGTGACGGCGCTGCACCGTCCGGCGACGTGCTGTCCGGCGTCGGGGCGACGGGTGCGCTGCGCGGAGCCGGGACATGCGTGGGCGTCTGGTACGAGGGCGTCGGGTGCGCCGGTGTCGTTGGGTGCGCGGGCGTCGCATACGCCGGCGTCGGGTGCCGCGGACGCGGCGAGGCGGCATTGGATTCGTCGCGGTCGCGTCGTTCGGGACGCGGACGCTCGCCGCGCGGTGAGCGGTCGCGATCATTGCGCGGCGCGCCGTAGGCCGTGGAGCCTTCATTGCCGCGGCGCTCGGACCATTTCTCGCGTTCGTTGCGCTCGAACTTCGGTTCGTGTTCGAGCAGCAGGGGCGTGTCGCCCTGGGCGAGCCGCGCGAGTGCCGCGGCGATCTCGACCGCCGGCACGTCGTGTTCGTGCTCGTACTGCTCGATGAGCTGCTGGAACAGCTCGAGGCCGCCGGCTGCGCGCGTGTCGCTGATACGCTGTTTGAAGCGCGAGATGCGCTGGTCGTTGACCGCTTCCACGGTCGGCAGGCTCATCTGCTCGATCGGCTGTCGCGTGGCGCGTTCGATCGCGCGCAGCATGCCGCGCTCGCGCGGGGCCACGAACAGGATCGCGTCGCCGCTGCGGCCCGCGCGGCCGGTGCGGCCGATGCGGTGAACGTAGGCTTCGGTGTCGTAGGGAATGTCATAGTTCAGCACGTGGCTGATGCGCTCCACGTCGAGGCCGCGGGCGGCCACGTCGGTCGCGACGAGAATGTCGATCTGGCCATCCTTGAGGCGCTGAATCGTGCGCTCGCGCTGCTGCTGCTGGATGTCGCCGTTGATGGCTGCGACCGACATCCCCCGTGCGGCGAGCTTCTCCGCCAGTTCCTCGGTCGCTGCCTTGGTGCGGGCGAAGACGATCATCGCGTCGAAGGGCTCGGCTTCGAGGATGCGCGTCAACGCGTCGAGCTTGTGCAGGCCGCTGACCTGCCAGTAGCGCTGGCGGATATTGGTCGCGGTGCTGGTCTTGGATTTGATCGTGACTTCGACCGGGTCTTTCAGGTGCGTCTGCGCGATGCGCCGGATCGGTGCCGGCATGGTCGCGGAGAACAGTGCGATCTGGCGTGTCGGCGGGGTCTTCAGCAGCACGGCCTCGACGTCGTCGACGAAGCCCATGCGCAGCATCTCGTCGGCCTCGTCGAGCACCAGGCAGCGTAGCCGTGACAGATCCAGCGTGCCGCGATTGAGGTGATCGATCACGCGGCCCGGCGTGCCTACGACGACCTGCACGCCACGGCGCAGAGCCTGCAGCTGCGGGCCGTAGCCCTGGCCGCCGTAGATCGGCAGGATCTGGAAGCCGGGCAGGTGCGAGGCGTATTTCTGGAACGCTTCGGCAACCTGGATGGCCAGTTCGCGCGTCGGCGCGAGCACCAGCGCCTGCGGGTATGCCTGGGTCGGATCGATGCGGGCGAGGATCGGCAGCGCGAACGCGGCGGTCTTGCCGGTGCCGGTCTGGGCCTGGCCGAGCACGTCGCGGCCGGCCAGCAGCGGCGGGATGGTGGCGGCCTGGATCGGTGACGGGGATTCATAACCGACCGCTTCCAGCGCCTGCAGAAGGGGCGCGGGCAGGTCCAGTTCCCGGAAGGTGGACGGAGCCGGCAGGGCGCTTTCGGTGGGTTCGGTCATGGGCAGGCTCGCGATGGGGCGGCCTATTGTCGCCGATGCGGCCACGAAATGCTTGATAGGCCACGATTTCGTGTTTCGCTTGGGCTGCTGTGGCGGTAGAAATCGACAAAGACAAAAGTACGCCCGCGCCGCCGTTCCGTGGCCGCGGCGTGCCGGTTTTCCAGTACTTTCCCAGCGCGTTCCCAGCACGCCGCCATGGCGGCCCACGACGAGGATTTCGAACATGACCGTAGCGTTCAGCACCACCGGCGGCGACAGCGTCGGCCAGATCGGTATGACCCTGGCGTCGATCGCCTATGCGCCGGACCAGGCCACGATAGTGAGCCTGCTCGCCGATCCCGGCCTGGCGACCCAGGGCAACTGGAGCCTCGCTTGGTATGCGGTCGATTCGGGCAACCAAGTCTTCGTCGCACAGGACAAGACCAGCGGCCAGTACGCCATCGCGATCCGCGGCTCGGTCACCGATCCGGAGACCAAGGCATTCTGGATCGACTGGTTCGGCCAGGATCTCAGCGTGTTCCGCACCGCGCTGTGGCCCTACGGCGGCGCGCCGGAGGGTGCGCGTGTCGCACGCGGCTCGCTGCATGGGCTGGGCAGCCTGTTGACCTTGAAGGACGCAAGCGGTGTCGATCTGGTCGGCTTCTTCCGCAGCACCGTGAACCGGCCCTTCCTGACCGCCGTGATCGGTCACAGCCTCGGCGGCGCGCTCGCGACCATGCTCGCGGCCTACCTGCATCAGGAGTTCTCGCCCGGGCAGGACGTGCTCGATTTCTGGCCGGTGACCTTTGCCGGCCCGACGGCCGGCGACGCCGCGTTCGCGGGCTGGCTGCTGAGCCAGTTCGCGATGACCAACAGTCGCTACTTCAACGTTGACGACGTCGTGCCGCGCGCCTGGCAGGACCTGAGCTGGATCCGCAATTCGTTCCCGGGTGGGCCGTCGCTGCCGTTGGAATTGATCCCGCTGATCGACGCGATCGAAGGCGTGGTCGATCTCGAACACGTCGGCTACACCCAGCCTGGTCCCGGCGTGCCGCTACAAGGCACGATCGACCTCAACGACGACTGGTTCGCCGAGGCCGGCCTGCAGCACAGTGGCCAGAACTACCTCAAGCTGCTGGGCGCGCCTCCCGTCGACAACGGCAGTTCCTGACCCGCCGCCGCGGTGCGGTAGCGGTTCATGAGCTACGCAGCACCAGCGTGACGGCACCGATCAGCATCAGCAGTTCCAGCCCGGCCACGCCCATGAGCGTCGTGCCGGGCGCGCCGTAAAGTGCAAAGCCGGCGCCGCGGTACAGGACCAGTGCGCCGTAGACGAACAGCGAGAACATCAGTGCGACGCGCTGTGCCGGTACACCCGCATAGACGGCCCAGGCGTAGAACACGGCGAGCCCGAGTTCGAGACCGCCGTAGACGGTCAGGAATTCGATGCGGCCCTGCGTGTCCAGGGTGAAGCCCAGCGATGCGGCGATGCGCGCCGGCACGACGGTGGAGGCGGCAGCGAAGACCGCGTACAGCACGGCGTTGAGGAGCAGATAAGCGGCCAGCATTGCGGCTCCTACGGCGTTGAGGGTCCCGGCATTGTGCGCAGCGCGTGTGCAGGTTGCGTGGAGATCAGGGTGCCGCCGCGCCTTGCCATGCCGTCAGTTCCTGGCGAGCGCGGGCGAGGTCGTCGCGGAAGGCCTGCTGCTGGCGCAGTTCGGCGGCGATCACGGTCGCGGCGATCAGGCCGGCCTCGACATCGGTCGGATAGTGCACGCCAGTGACCAGACGCCCCTGTGCGAACCGGTCGCCGCGCGCGAAGATCTCGCGCCGTTTCTGCGGCAAGAGGTCGGCCAGCACGATCGCGTAGAGCCGCGCGAGCACGGCGTGCCCGCTGGGATAGGTCGCACCGTCCGGTCGGCTGGCCGGATGCACATCGCCCGATGCGAGGAACGGACGCGGGCGGTTCCAGTGAACCTTGGTCGACCCTACGACGGCGCCGATGGAGCGAGTCATCCGCTCGAACAGCAGCGCCGTATGCGGCAGGCGTTCGGCAGCGAAGTCCTTGCCGACCGCATCGGCGAAACGGAATACCGACGCCTCCGCATCGGCCTTGGCCAGGTCGAGCTGGGCTTCGCTGCGCGACTGCTGCAGCGCGAGCACGGCGGCGAGGTCAGCGCGGTCGGCATCAGAGCCTGCGGACGGCGGTGGCGGCAACAGGCTGGTGAGGTCGATGCGCTGCGCGAGTGGATACGGCTCGACGCCACTGAGTGCGGTCGCGAGCGGGCTGAGTACGGCCAGCAGCAGGAAAGCGGCGACGCGCGGCAGCAGGCGCGAGACGGCGGCGGTGGAGCGCATGGGGCGGACTCGTCAGCGGTGGGAGTGCGAGTCTGCCACGCCGGAGGTGCTGCGTTCCTGGCGCTCTCGCCGCAGCGAGGCGAAGGCCCGGCGCGAGTCCGGCTACACTGCGCCGCCGCGTCCGTTGCGGTCCTCCCTGTGCTGCCCCATGAGCCGAGCGATCGCGCGGGATCCGATGACCATTTCCCCGGCCCAGGCGCGCCTGCTGCACCTGGCCGCGCAGGGCCTGCTGCTGGCTCCGCGCGCCGCGGCGACGCCGGCGCGGCTGCTCGCCGCGATCGCGCGCATGCAATTGCTGCAGATCGACACGATCAACGTCGTTGCGCGCAGCCCCTATCTCACGCTGTTTTCGCGTCTGGGCAACTATCCGACCGTGTGGCTCGAACAGGCGCTCGCGCGGGGCAGTCTGTTTGAAACCTGGGCGCACGAGGCCTGTTTTGCGCCGATGGCCGATTTCGATCTGCATCGCGACTACCGCGGCGGACGTTCCAGTCACTGGGCGATGCGCCATGCGATGCGCATTCGCACCAGCCACCGGCGCGAGACCGACGAGTTGCTCGCGCATGTGGCCGAACGCGGCGCGGTGCGCTCGGCCGATTTCGCCCGCACCGACGGCCAGGGCGGAGCCGGCTGGTGGGGTTGGAAGGCAGAAAAGCGCTGGCTCGAATCGCTGTTCGGCACGGGCGAGCTCATGGTCAGCCGGCGCGACAATTTCCAGCGCGTCTACGATCTGACCGAACGCGTGCTGCAGGCGGCGGGGAAACACCGCGTCGAACGTCCGCTCCAGACGCCGCAGGCGGTCAAGCAGGAATGGATCGCCCGCTCGGTCAAGGCGCTCGGCGTGACGCCGGCGCGCTGGATCGCCGACTACTTCCGGCTCGGCCGGCAGATCGGCAGCGACGAGCTGGAGCCGCTGCTGACCTGCGGCGTGATCGTGCCGGTGCGCGTCAGCGGCTGGGACAAACCGGCTTACGTGCACGCCGAGAATCTCCCGCTGGCGCGCCGTGCGGCCGCTGGCGGCCTGCGCGCGACGCACAGCACGCTGCTGTCGCCGTTCGACCCGGTGGTGTGGGATCGCCTGCGCGCGTCTACCCTGTTCGAATTCGACTATCGCATCGAGTGCTATACGCCCGAGGCCAAGCGCCGCTACGGCTATTTCGTGCTGCCGATACTGCGGCGCGGTCGTCTGGTCGGGCGCCTCGACGCCAAGGCACACCGGCGCGAGGGCGTGTTCGAGGTCAAGGCGGTATTCCTGCAAGACGGGCTGACCGCCGACGACGCGCTCGCGGCCGACGTCGCCGATGCGATCCGACACTGTGCGGACTGGCACGGGACGCCTAAGGTAACGCTCGGTCGCAGCGAGCCAGGCAGCTTCTCGGCGCCGCTCAGGCGCGCGTTGCGTGCATCTGGCGGGCGGGCATAGAACAAGGCGAGAGGGCGCCGCGGCCGCGTTTCGACGCCTCGTCGTGAAGGGGATGGCTGACGCGATCGGTTTGTCGCCTGGCACCAGCATTTTGCTGGGCGCTCCTAAAACAGACTGAATCGCAGCCCGTCGCGCTCGTTGTCCCATATTGTTGACACGACCCACCAGCGTTCGCCGTCGTGGAACAGCTGGATCGAGTTCGCGCCGCGCTTGAGCAGCACGTCGGAGTCCGGCGCCGGCCGCGCGTCGTAGCGGCTCCAGACATGCGCGATCTGGCCGAAGCGCTCGACGCGCTGCGCGGTCTCGACCTCGAAGAACGGGTTCTGCGCGAAGTACGGTGTCACGTTCGCGATGTAGTCCTCGACGCCGAAGCTCTCGGCGCGCGGCGTGCCATCCGCAGCGAAGACCGTGCGCAGGCTGCGTGCGTCGCGCCGGTGCAGTGCGCGAAAACGATCCCAGTCGCGCGCTGCGCCGGCCGGGCCGGAGATGCAGGCGTAGATCGCGTGCACCAGCGTGTCGATCCGCTGTGCATCGCGCCAGGCTTGTTCGTGTCGCATGGTGAGGAACCGCTGCTTGGGCCAGCATCCAGCCTGCGCCGCGACCGCGGCGCCACCCAGTGCAGGAAGTCGGGGGCGCGTTGTGCGGTCTGCGCGTCTGCGCGACGATGCCGCACTCACCGCCGGAGACTTGCATGAATCGTCCGACCGCGAAGCATCCGAAACCGACTTGTCTCCTGCTGCTGGCCTGCGCCGTGCTGGCTTCGCCTGCTGTTGCGTCCGACGGCGGTCTGCTGCGCAAGCAGCGTTTCCCGGCCACTGCGCACGTCGGCGATCTGCAGCTCGCCGGCGCCCGGTTCGAGGTTGCCTGTCATCCGGCCAAGGACGGCAGTCTCAGTATCAGCCTCGTGCTGGCCAAGGCAGGCAGCGTCGGTGGCTTCGCCCAGGATCGCTTTGAAGGGCCCGACGGTATCGGCGAGCAGCGCGACCTCGCGCGCTGGAGCGTCGACACGCGCGCCGACGGCCTGAACGTCAAGGGGCCGATCAGCGGCTGGTACGGTGTCGATGGCGACGGCTTCATCTTCTCGCGCTCGCAGCAGAACGGCCGGCCCGGCGCACTGAGCGATCTGGTCAAGGCCGCGATCGCGCCCGAGGCCCGGCGGTTACGCCTGTCGATCGACGCGCCGGACGAGGGCACGGCACTGCAGGCCGAGCTGATGCTCGGCGGCATCCAGTCCGCGATTCGCGACGTCGCCGGTGCGTGCATACCGTAAGCCGCAACCACTACTGCACGCGTCGGTATTCCCAGCGCACGGTGCGCGGTTTGCCGTCGACATTGCCTTCGATGCGCGCGGTCAGGCCGTCGGCGCCGCGGCGCTCGTAGACGATGCGCTGAGGAAAATCATGCGTCTCGTTCTCGAATTCCACGCCCTCGGCGTCCGCGCGGACGGCGTGGAATTCGGTCGCGGGGCCGCCACGCGGCTGGGCGATGTAGTACAGCGCTTCGCCTCGCTGCTCGATGCGCACGAACTCGAAGAACGCCTTCTTGCCGCCATGGGTACGGCTCATTCCGGTCATCAGCCCCTGTACCGGCGCCAGCCAGACCTCGTCGGTCGTGCGGCCCTCGGCCTGGACTCGCCAATGACCGGCCAGCCATGGTGGCGGTTCCAGCGCGGACGCCGGCAGACTGGGCAGCAGCAGGAAGGCAATGGTGTAGCAGGCTTTGCGCACGTTGGAACCTCGTCGCGGCGATAAGTCGGGCCAGCGTAGACGATGCGGCGCCTTGGCGTCGCATCGTGTCCGGTGTGATGCCGGAAATCGCATTGCGTCGTGCGATGCGTTACCCGGGCGCGACGCGCAGGTTCATCGGCAGGACCCGAAACCGTGCCTGCCCGTGACGATCGGCTTTTGACGCTTGCCGCGATGGCGCGTAGGCTCGCGCGCCGTGCGCATTTCATTCCTACTCGAAGCTGAAGACATAGCCCGTTTCCACGCCGCACTGGCACGTGCCGAGCGTCTTGCCGACTGCATGGACGAGTGCGAAGTCGTGGACACGGCCAAGGAAGCCCTCAACACCTTGCCGCTGGCGAGCGCGCCACGCTACGTGCGTCAGCGTCTGGTCTGTGTGCAGCAGATGATCCTCATGCTGGAAGACGAGGCGTGGTGCCTGCCGGCGGCGGAGCGCCGTGAAGTGCTGCGCACGCTGATCTATTTCGCCGATCCTGAAGACCTGATTCCTGACGATGTCGTAGTCATCGGCCTGCTCGACGACGCGATCATGCTCGAACTGCTGCTGCGCAGCTTGCGTCACGTTATAGATGCCTATGTGGATTTCTGTACTTACCGGCGCGACCTGCAGGCTGCCGCCGTCACGCCGGAGCGCCTCCAGCTGAGCACCCTGCTGGCGCGTCGGCGCGATGCCTTGCGTGAGCGCATGCGGCGCCGCATCGCGCGCATGGAATCAGTTCGGCGCATTGCCCAGGCGCCGTAGGCACCGTGCGCCCTCGCCGCTCGGGAACCTCTGAGTGAGGCGAAATGAGTCATCAGCTTCTGGAGCCCCCTTAAGTTAAGGGGGCGGCCAACGCGCAGCGTTGGCCAGGGTTGTGGAGATCTGGTGCACGGCCCAAGGGCAGGGCCGTTCTCGATAGCGGCGGCGTAAATCGAAGTTGTGGAGATCTGGTGCACGGCCCAGGGGCAGCGCTGTTCTCGATAGCGGCGGCGTAAATCGAAGTTGTGGAGATCTGGTGCACGGCCCAGGGGCAGCGCTGTTTTCGATAGCGGCGGCGTAAATCGAAGTTGTGGGGATCTGGTGCACGGCCCAAGGGCGATGCTGTGTTCGATTGCAGCGGCGATGAAAAGATGACGCCATGCCCCCCCGGCCGTTACCATGCGCGCCTTTTGCAGCCGCAGGTATTGCCATGAACGCCGAGAAGAACAAGGTCGTCAGCTTCCACTACACCGTGACCGGCGAGGATGGCGAGATCGTCGACAACTCGCACGAACGCGGTGAGCCACTGGCCGTGTTGCTGGGCCATGGCAACATCATCCCGGGACTGGAAAAAGCCCTGGAAGGACGGGCGGTTGGCGACAAGTTCGACGTCGAGGTCGTACCCGAGGAGGCCTACGGCCCGCGCAATCCCGACGCGAAGCAGCGCGTACCCAAGAAGTATTTCACGGGTGCCCAGAAGCTCAAGGTCGGCGACGTGACCGTACTGGGCCTCAAGGAAGGCGGCCAGCGCATCGTCACGGTGCTGAAGGTCGGCATGACGGCGGTCGACGTGGATCTGAATCACCCGCTCGCTGGCCAGAAGCTCAAGTTCGATGTGGAACTCATCGGTGTACGTGACGCCGAACCGGTGGAATTGCAGCACCGTCACGCCCACGGCAGCGGCGGCCACGCCCACGCCGAGCAGGAATGAGCGGCTGGGGGCGAGGCCGCTTCCCGCTCCTGATTCAGTCGTATTTTTCACGGGCCTGAGCGATGGACGAAGTACGCATCCTCGGTATCTGCGGCAGCCTGCGCAAAGGCTCTTTCAACCGGCGTCTTCTGCAGGTCGCGCGCGAGGAACTGCCGGAAGGCGCGCGGCTGGAACTGGCCGATATTTCCGGCATCCCGATCTACGACGGTGACGTGGAAAGCGCCGGTCTGCCGGCACCCGTGCAGACGCTCAAGCGGCAGATCCGTGCCGCTGACGCGCTGTTGATCGCGACGCCGGAATACAACTACTCGGTTCCCGGTGTGCTCAAGAACGCGCTGGACTGGTGCTCACGCCCCGCCCAGGACAACCCGTTCCGCGACAAGCCGCTCGCGATCATGGGGGCCAGCCAGGGCCTCCTGGGTACCGCACGAGCGCAGTACCACCTGCGCCAGATCGCGGTTTCGCTCGATATGCTCGCACTGAACCGGCCCGAGGTGATGGTCGGTCTGGCCGAGAGCAAGTTCGACGCCGAGGGCCGGTTGACCGACACGAAGTCGCGAGAACTTGTGCACAAGTTGATGGTGGCGCTGGTCGTATGGACGCGGCGCCTGCACATTCCATAGCGACCGCGCCGGCAACCTGAGTCCTTCAACGGATCAGCCGCTTGGCGCCCGAATAGTGCTGGCGCCAGTAGTCGCCGTCGAGCGCGTCCAGACGTACGGTTCCACCACGGCTCGGCGCATGTACGAAACGGCCTTCGCCGACGTAGATGCCGATGTGACTGACGCTGCCGCCATCGCGAAAAAACACCAGGTCGCCTCCGCTGAGTTCCTTACGCGACACGGCCGGCGCGACGAGGCGATCGATATCGGCGGCGCTGCGTGGCAGCCGCGCACCGGCGACGTCGCTGAAGATGTAGCCGATCAGGCCGCTACAGTCGAAGCCGCTTTCGGGCGTGTTGCCGCCGTAGCGGTAGGGTGTGCCGACGAGGCTGATCGCGCGGAACAGGATGTCGTTCGGATTGGCCTCGATGCGTGGCGCTACGATGCCGGGCCGGGCCGGGTTGCGCGAGCCGCAGGCCGTCAGCGTCAGTGCTGCGATCGCCAGCACGAGCGGCCATGCCGCTGCAACGGCGATGCGGCGTACGGGGGCGCTCATGGTTTGGGTCCTGACTGCAATCGCACGAGCCCGCTCGCGGCGAAGCGCGACCAGGGGAACAGAGGTCCTGGATCGCGCTTTCGCCGGACCGTCAGCGCTGCATCGTCGCTGGCGACAACGTCGGCCGTGTCGAGATCTTCGTGACCCGCGATCCAGTGCAACGTGGGGTGATTGGTACGCAGATGCTGCAACAGCGCGAGCAGGCGCTCGATCTGCGCTTCGGTATACGGTTCGTCCATCGCCTGGTGGCGTGAATCGAACCAGTCCGGCCAGCGTCCGCGATTGCTCAGCTCGATGCCGATCGCGCGGTCGTTGTAGCCACGGGTGTGGTGCGCGACGCGCTCGTCGGCGACGTACCGATGGATGCTGCCGTCGTAGTCGATGTAGTAATGACCGCTGTTGCCGGTGCCCGAGGCGTAGATGGCCTGCTCGCCGTAGCGTCGCGCGGTCGCGAGATCGGGTAGTTCAGTGCAATGGATCACGACGAGATCGATGTCCGCGCTGCGACGCAGAGCGAGGCTTTCGACATAGGGCAGGGGCTGATCGTGCAAGGCGAGGGCAGCAGGCATGGTCCGCAGTCTGGCACGCGTGCGGACGGCTGCCAACGCGGCGCGTGCTAGCATTCGCGCCCGTTGCCGCACCGCCGTACGCGAGGAATCCGATGAAAGGCCACGTCATTCTGTCGCACGGGTCGGACAGTGGTCCGGAAGGCACTAAGGTAATGGCGCTCGCCGCCGTGGCAATGGCCTGCGGTTGGCGCGCGAGCCGCGCCGACTACCGCGACCTCGATGCGCGCGGCATGGTGGCCTGCATCGATCCGCGTATCGCACGTTTGCGGCAGATGATGCGCCCCGGCGAGCGGACTGTGCTTGTGGGGTCCAGCATGGGCGCCTTCGTGTCGGGGCTCGCGTCGATCGAGATGAGCATCGCCGGACTGTTCCTGATCGCGCTGCCGCTGGAGATTCCCGGCTACGAGAATCCGTTCGACGCGGCACGCGTGCCGACCGTCGTGGCGCACGGCTGGAACGACGAACTCTGCCCGGCCTCCGAGGTAGTGTCGTTCGCGCGGCAGCGGCGCAGTACCTTGCTGATGGTGCCGGACACCCATCGTCTGGCCGAGCACGTCGAACTGATCGCCGAGCATTTCCGTGCGTTCCTCGCGACGGTCGACGCCCAACCGGACCTGGCCGCGCCGGCCGACGTGGTGGAATGAGCGCCGTGCTGAAGCTGTTCGCGACGTGCCCGAAGGGTCTGGAATACCTGCTGCGCGACGAGTTGGCGGAACTCGGCGCGACCGAGGTGCGCGAGGCACTGGCTGGTGTGCATTTCAGCGGCACGTTGGAAATCGCGTATCGCGTCTGCCTGTGGTCGCGCCTGGCCAGTCGCGTGCTGCTGCCGCTGGCGGAGTTCGACGCGGCCGACGGCGAGGCCTTGTATGACGGTGTCGCCAGCGTCGATTTCGCTGCCCACCTGGCCGCCGAAGGCCGTTTCGCGATCGACGCCGTCGGTGCGACGCGCGGCATCAGCCACAGCCATTACGCCGTGCAACGGGTCAAGGACGCCCTGGTCGACCAGTTCCGTCAGCGCCTGGGCACACGGCCTGATGTCGATACGGAAAGACCCGATGTGCGTCTGAACCTGCTGCTGCGGCGTGAGCGCGGAACGCTGTCTCTGGACCTGTCCGGCGCACCGCTGCACCAGCGCGGCTGGCGCCGTGGCCACGGCAAGGCCTCGCTCAAGGAGAATCTCGCCGTCGCTCTGCTGCTTCGGGCCCAATGGCCTGCCGTGCACGCGGCCGGCGGCGCGTTGGTCGATCCGCTGTGTGGTTCGGGCACTCTGCTGATCGAAGCGGCCTGGATGGCAGCCGATGTGGCGCCAGGGTGGAAACGCGAATACTACGGCGTCGACGGCTGGCTCGGCCACGATGCGTCGCTGTGGCAGCGTCTGCGCGGCGAAGTCGACGAACGCGCCCAGCGTGGACTGTCGGCATTGGCGCCGAAGTTCTTCGGTTTCGACGATGATCCACAGGCGCTGGAAGATGCTCGCCACAATGCACAGCAGGCCGGCGTTGCCGGGTTCGTGCACCTGGGCAGGCAGTCACTGGCGCAGCTCAAGCGGCCGCAGGCCTGCGACGCAGGACTCGTCATCACCAACCCGCCGTACGGCCAGCGCCTCGGTGAGCGAAATGATCTGCAGCCCCTGTATCGCGAACTTGGCGAAAAGCTCATCGCCGAGTTTTCCGGCTGGCGTGCCAGCGTGATCACCTCCGACGCGGATCTCGGCCGCGCGATCGGCTTGCGCGCGGTCAAACGCTATGCGGTCTACAACGGTGCGCTGGAATGCCAACTGCTGAACTTCGATCTGGCCGAACGCACGCCATCGGCACCGCGCGAGGCCAAGCCGCTGTCGGACGGCGCGCAGATGCTGAAGAATCGACTCGACAAGAACCGGCGCCACCTGCGTAAGCGGCTCGAACGCGAAGGCGTGCAGTGCTATCGCATCTACGACGCTGATCTGCCCGAATATGCGGCCGCGATCGACGTTTACGGCGATCACCTGCATATCCAGGAGTACCAGGCACCTGCGACGATCGACGAGGAAACCGCGCGCCAGCGCTGGCGCGAGATCGTGCGCGTCGCGAGTGAGGTCTTCGCGATTCCGCGCGAGCGCATTGCGCTCAAGCAGCGCTATCGCGGCAAGGGTGGCGAGAAGTATGGCCGCATGGCGCAGCGCGAACAATTCCTGACCGTCCCGGAAGGTGGCCTGCAGTTTCTCGTCAATCTGTGGGACTACCTCGATACCGGCCTGTTTCTCGATCATCGGCCACTGCGCAGCCGAGTGCGTGAGCTCGCGCGCGGCCAGCGATTCCTGAACCTGTTCTGCTACACCGGGGCGGTCAGCGTCTATGCTGCGGCCGGCGGTGCGACCAGTACCACCAGCGTGGACCTGTCGACGACCTACCTCGAATGGGCTTCGCGCAACCTTGCGCTGAACACCTTCATCGGTGCGCGCCATCGTCTGGTACAAGCCGATGCGGCGACCTTCCTCGAGCGCGATCGCGAACTGTACGAACTCATTTACGTCGATCCGCCGACGTTCTCGAACTCCAAGCGTGCCGAGGATTTCGACGTGCAGCGTGACCACGTGCGCCTGCTGAAGCTTTGCGCCGAGCGCCTGGTGCCCGGCGGACTGATCCTGTTTTCCAACAATTACCGCAGGTTCCAGCTGGATACCGAAGCACTGGCCGGCTGGGATATCCGCGAAATCAGCGCGAGCACCATTCCGTTCGATTTCGAGCGCAACCCACGCATCCATCGGGCCTGGGAGCTACGCGCGCCGTGATCCGCCATTCCGTCGGCGGCACTCGAGGAAATGTCAGAAAATCGTTAATTGGCGTTGACAAACCGCGTAAAGATTCGATAAGCGGCGATTCAGCCGCGACGCCCCAGCATGCGAACCGCAAACCCGCAGGATCATCGCCATGCATGCCCAAACCCAAAAATCGTTTCGTCGCTTCGTTCTCGTCCTCGTAACGTTCGCCGCGCTGGCTTTCGGTTCCGCGGCGAGCGCTCGGGATCATTTCAATATCAGCATCGGTGGTCCTGGCTACGGCATCAGCTACTCCAACTCCCACCGGGGTGGCAGCCACTGGGGCGGCCACTACAGCAACTATGGCCCCAGCTACGGCTATGGCTACGGTCATCGTGGCGGCTATCGGGGCCCCTACCGCGGCGGCTATTCCTACTACGCGCCGTATCCTGCGTATCGTCCCGTCGTCGTTCACCATCGGCCTGTGGTCGTGCGTCGTCCGGTCGTCGTGCGTCATGTCGATCGTTACTACGACCACGATGACGGCTACTACGGCCGCTCGAACGATCGCTACTACGATCGCGACGACCGCTACGACGATCGTGATCGCTACTACGACCGCTGAGCGCGTCATTTCAAACGGGTAGAACCCATCCCTCCGGCAGCGTCTGGTCACTACCGGGAACCGGCCCCGCCATCCTCCGCTGAGATGGCGGGGCTTTCTTTTTTGCCGTCTGTTCGCCACGCTCCGGGCCTGGCGTGCGGGCGTCGCGCGTACGCGCGGGCTCGTGGTACAAAGGGCGCCGTTCTCGACGGTAACCTCAATGCAATATCGCGCCAAGCCGACTCGCGGCGGCAATGGGCCTTCTCCCACCCTGACTTTTTTTCGCCAGTGGCTGAAGAATCCGCTGTCGGTGGCTGCACTTTCGCCGTCGGGCAAACAGCTGGCCCGTCTCATGGTGCGTGAACTGCCGAAGAATGCTCAGCGCGTCGTCGAGCTCGGCGGCGGGACGGGCGTGTTTACCCAGGCCATGCTCGATCATGGCATTGCGCCGCAGCATCTGCTTGTGGTCGAACTCAATGAGGAACTGCATCAGTTCCTGCAAAACCGGTTTTCCGACGTTACGGTGGTCTGCGGAGACGCTTGCCAGCTTCCCGCGCTGGTCAAGCAGACGTCTTTCGACACTGAGGGCAGCGTTGACGCCATAGTCAGCGGGCTGGGATTGCTTTCCATGCCGCGCAGCTTGCAGCGCGACATCCTGCAGGCCGCGTTCGCCGTGCTCGGTGCGGAAGGCCGCATGATTCAATTTACCTACGGGCCGGTCAGTCCCGTGCCGCGCGAGATGCTCGACGAGCTCGGCCTGACTGTCCGCCGCGGGGGCTTCGCCTGGTGGAACATCCCGCCTGCGTCGGTGTTCGTCTATCAGCGTTCACGCTCGCGGCCCATCACGCCGGTGCGTGCCGGCGAACGTAACGGCGCTTGAGCGGGGCAGCGCATCGCGGTTTGCTAACATACGCGCCCTTTTGCCGTTGAAGCCTGCGATGACCGTTCGTACCCGCTTTGCTCCAAGTCCTACCGGCTATCTCCACATCGGCGGCGCGCGTACCGCCCTGTACTGCTGGCTGGAAGCGCGGCATCGCGGTGGCGAGTTCATCCTGCGCATCGAGGACACCGATCGCGAGCGCTCGACCGAGGCCGCCGTGCAGGCGATCCTCGACGGCATGCAGTGGCTGCGACTCGGTCACGATGAAGGCCCGTACTATCAGACCCTGCGCATGGAGCGCTATCGGCAGGTTGCCGAGGACCTCGTGCGTGCCGGCAAGGCCTATTACGCGTACGAGACCAAGGACGAGCTGGAAGCCCTGCGCGCAGCCCAGATGGCCGCCACCGTCAAGCCGCGCTACAACGGCGCGTATCGCGAGCGCAACGAGCCAGTGCGCGACGATCCGAACCGTGTCATCCGCTTCAAGAATCCGCAGAGCGGTTCGGTGGTGTTCCAGGACAAGGTCAAGGGACGCATCGAGTGGAGCAATGAGGAACTCGATGATCTGGTGATCTTCCGCTCCGACGGCTTCCCGACCTACAACTTCGCCGTCGTGGTCGATGACATCGACATGAAGATCAGCGACGTGATCCGTGGCGACGACCATGTCAACAACACGCCGCGCCAGATCAATATCTACAACGCGCTGAATGCGCCGGCGCCAAACTTCGCGCACCTGCCCATGATCCTCGGTGCCGACGGGCAGAAACTGTCCAAGCGCCACGGCGCGGTCAGTGTCATGCAGTACCGCGACGACGGCTTCCTGCCGCACGCGCTGCTGAATTATCTCGTCCGGCTCGGCTGGTCGCATGGCGACCAGGAGATCTTCTCGCGCGAGCAGATGGTGAACCTGTTCGATGTGGCCGACGTGAACCATTCGGCGGCGCGGTTCGATCTCGAAAAACTGTCCTGGCTGAATCAGCAGTACATCAAGAACGACGACCCCGAAAGCCTCGTGCCGCATCTGCAGTGGCACCTGGATGCCTGCGGCTACGACCTGTCCGCGGGTCCGGCGCCGGCCGACGTCATCGTCGCGCTGCGCGAGCGCTGCCGTACTCTGAAGGAACTGGCCGAGAAGGCCGCCGTCTGGTACGGCCCGATCGCGAGCTGGGACGATGCCGCCGTGGCAAAGCACCTGACCACGCCGACCGCCGTGCCGGCGCTCCAGGCCGTGCATGTGTCGCTGGCGGCATTGACTGAGTGGAAAGTGGAACAGGTGCACTCGGCGATCGAGGCGGCTGCCGCAGCGATTGGCGAGGGCATGGGCAAGGTGGCGCAGCCTCTGCGCGTGGCCATGACTGGCACGCAGGTATCGCCCGCGATCGATCAGACGGTCTATCTCGCCGGGAAGCCACGCGCGCTGACCCGGATCGAGGAAGCGCTCAAGCGCGCCGGCGCCTGAGGCCCGGCATGTTGCATCGCGTTCAGTCGCCCCGGAACCCGCCGTGCCCCTCTCATTGCCGCTTAAGCATTCCAGCGTGCTGACAGTCTGACGATGGAAGCCTGGCTCGAACGTCTGATGCAGGGCATCGATACGGACTCGCCGGATGCGACGCTGCTGGTGTTCGTGCGCCTCATGGGCATGATCGACTGGTGGCTGCTGCTCTGGCTCACGCTGCTGTGCATGGCCGTGGGCGGACTGATCGGCTGGTGGCGCGGCAGCTTCTGGCGCGACGTGGCGCTGGCCGCGGCGCTTGGGCCGCTGGGATGGATCGTCTCGTTCCTGCTGCCGTTGCCCGATCGCCGTTGCCCGTGCTGCGGCAAATCGAACCGTGCCCGCGCAAGAGGCTGCATCCACTGCGCAGCGCAGCTATCCCCGACCAAGCGCGGGCAGCAGGCAGCACAGCGGAAATAGTGGCGCAATGGATCATTGCAATCCCTGACCTACAGCGGTTGACGCCGTGCGCCGCGAAGACGATCGTGGACCCCACACCGCGCAGGAGACAACCATGAGCACGCAACCCAACGGCCCGGACATGCTGCCCCCGTCCGATCTGCCCCCGCCGCCACCGCCGGTTTCGCCGATCGGTTCGCCGAGCCAGGACGAGCGTCAATGGGCCATGTTCGCGCACCTCTCGGCGCTGCTCGGCGCACTGCTCACGGGAGGCATCGGCGTTTTTGCCGGTCCGCTCGTGATCTGGCTCATCAAGAAGGAAACCATGCCCTTTGTCGATGACCAGGGCAAGGAAGCGCTGAACTTCAACATCACCATCGCCATCGTCGGCGTCGCGCTGGTCATTCTGACCGTCGTCACGCTCGGGATCGGCATTCTGCTGACGTTGCCGGTGGGCCTTGCTGTGACGGTCGCATGGCTCGTGTTGACAGTCATCGCAGCAATCAAGTCCAGCGAAGGGGTGAGCTATCGCTACCCCCTGACCCTGCGGCTGATCAACTGATCTCGCCCTGAGTCGGGCGGGGAGGCGCGGGCGGCCCGTATCGGCTGCCCGCGCCGCATAGGGCGTCGCCGGTCTCTGCTCGCCGTACGGATCCGATCGGGAGCGATCGGCCACGTCCGCGCCGGCTTGGCGAATCCGGCTATGCAGAACGTTGGTGCAAGGCGTTGGCCCGCCAATCCCGCTGCCCATGCAAGTCGTCATCGACGCCGGCACAGCTGGCCCGGGTTCCTCACGCCCCTTCCGCTGCGGCCGCCGATACGCTCGCCCTGACGCGCGCTGCTCCCGCGTGTCGGCTTGACGTGGTGCCGACTACGCCTTCTCCGTCACCGAAGTCCGCGGCGCGCATCAGGACGGCATCTCGACGGCCTCGCTATGAAGCGATGTGAGCAATCCGGGCTAGCTCGCGCGCTTGGCGACGAAATGCGCAATCTGCACGAGCTCGTGCATGCGCGCACCGAAAGTCCCGGCGGCGGCAACTGCTTCGTACGTCAATTGCTCCAGCAGACGCCTCGATTCGTTCAGGCCGTGGATGGCGGGGTAGGTAGGCTTGTCGTTGGCGGCGTCCTTGCCGGCCGTCTTGCCGATGACGTGGCTTTCGCCTTCGACGTCGAGAATGTCGTCGCGGATCTGGAAGGCGAGGCCGACACAACGACCATAGCGTTCCAGCGCTTCGAGTTCGGTGCGGCCGTGGCATCCCGCCGCCAGGGCTCCCAACTGCACTGAGGCGCGGATCAGCGCGCCGGTCTTGTGGCTATGCATGCGTTCCAGATCGCCGGCGTCCAGGCGTTTGCCGACCGCGGCAAGGTCCAGCGCCTGGCCGCCAGCCATGCCCTGCGAACCGCAGGCCGTACCGAGCACGCGCAGCATCTCCACGCGCGTTGCGGCGTCCACCTGCAGCTGCGTATCCGCAGCCAGCAGTTCGAACGCAAGGGCCTGCAAAGCGTCGCCGGCCAGAATGGCCATGGCTTCGCCGAACACGATGTGACAGGTCGGCCGGCCGCGGCGCAGCGCGTCGTCATCCATTGCCGGCAGGTCGTCGTGGGCCAGTGAATACGCGTGAATGATTTCAACTGCGGCCGCGGCCGCGTCGAGTTCCTCGAGCGTGGCGCCGAGTGCGTGACCGGTCGCATAGACGAGCAGCGGCCGCAGGCGCTTGCCACCGCCGAGCACCGCGTAGCGCATGGCGCGGTGCAACTCGACCGGCGCCTGGTTCTCGGGCGGAAGAAATCGCGAGAGCTGCGCTTCGGCACGGTCGGAATAGGCCAGCAGCGCAGCGGACAATGCTGCGGCGGCAGGTACGGCAGCGTCACTCATCAGGGCATTTCGGGCTGGAACGGCGCGGCGCTGTCCGGATCGGCCGGATCCAGCAGCAGGCGCACGCGCAGCTCGGCCTGTTCCAGCGCGCTCTGGCAATTGCGGTACAGGGACACGCCGCGCTCGAACGAACTCAGTGAATCGTCGAGGCTCAGATCGCCGTGCTCCATGCGGGCGACGAGTTGTTCGAGCTCGTCCAGCGACTTCTCGAAGTCGACGATCTGATCGGGCGTTTGGGTGACGGCGTTGGACATGGACGGAACCTAACGTAGTGCCTGGAGGCGGTCAATCGAGAAGGGGACAGGAAGGCCTGGGGAATGAGAGCAGGGACACGCTTTGTCCTCGCTCACGCTTTTTGCGACGCGTTCGGATCGAACCGGAGCGGTCCGCCGCACAGGGTTTCGGCTGCCGCGCTGTGCCACAGGTCGGCCACCGCGAGCAGTTCGTCCCCGGCGTATACCAGCGGCAGGCGGCCGCGTTGCCAGGGTGGCACACCGGCCTGCTGCAGCAGGTCGCGCAGGTCGCGCGTGTGCGCCTGGTCGTGTGGGCGCAGACGCTCGCCGCCGCGGCGCCACCGCACTGTCAGCGCCAGCGGCGTTGCAGGATCTGCGGCGAGCGCAAGGGTGCCGCAGCAGGCCGGCAGTTGCAGTGTGCCGCGGCCGTCCCAGGCCTGCTCCCAGGCGGGATCGGGCGCGATCTGCGGTGCCTGCGCATAGAGCAGGCCGCGGTAGCGGCGCAGCTCGGCGCCAGCCCAGCTCACGCACGGGTTGCGATCATCGCCGGCGTCGCGCAGCTGTCGCTGCAATTGATCAATATGGACATGTTCCGGAGTGGGCAGGTCCAGGCCGCGCAGCCACAGGCGCAAGGTCAATGGACGCAGCGCGTCGCCTAGCTCCAGCCACGCCGGCCAGGCCAGGGTGGCCGGGTCCAGACCCTGAATCTGCACCAGCGCCATCGCCGCGTCGCGCTGCAGTTGTTCCGCTGCGGCGTTCATCCAGCGCGCGCTGTGGCCCACCGCCGTGTCCAGGCGCGGCCAGCGTGCCCGCAGCGGCGGCAGCACCGTATGGCGCAGGAAATTGCGAGCGTGACGCGTATCGGTGTTACTGGGGTCGTCGATCCACTGAAGCGAATGCGCCTGCGCGTAGGCCTGCAGCGCCGTGCGCGGCAACGGCAGCAGCGGTCGCCAGAGCAGGTGCTCGCCGAGCCGTCGCAGCGCGCGCATGCCGCGCAGGCCTTCGGGGCCGGCGCCGCGCAGCAGTTTCAGCATCACGGTCTCGGTCTGGTCGTCGGCGTGGTGGGCCAGCACAAGGATCGCGCCCGCGGGCAGATGCTGGCGGAACGCTGCCAGTCGCGCCGCGCGCGCGGCGGCTTCGAGTCCGTCGCCGTCGGCGCGCCGCACCGCGACGCGCACGATGCGCAGCGGCAGCTGCAGTCCTGCGGCCGTGAGCTGGCAGTGCTGCGCCCAATCGGCGCTTTCCGCCTGCAGTCCGTGGTCGACGTGGATCGCACTGAGGCCCCGCGCGCGCGCCGAGGGCAGGCTTGCCAGGGCATGCAGCAATGCCAGCGAATCCAGTCCGCCGCTATAGCCGACGCAGAGCGGTCCGGGGGCGAGCGCGGCGAGCGCCGTCTCGAGGTGTCGTAGCAGGGCCAGGGCGCTCATCGCTCAAACGTCCCGGCCCGCATCAACTCTTGTAGGCGCCGTACTTGCGCAGGCGCTGGTAGCGCTGTTCCAGCAGGGTCGGCGCGTCGAGGCGTTCGAGCGCATCGATCTGCGCCAGCAGTACCTGCTTGAGTTTCTCTGCCATCGCCTGCGGGTCGCGGTGAGCGCCGCCTAGCGGTTCGCTGACGATCTGGTCGATGAGACCGTTCTCGAGCAGGCGCGGCGCGGTAAGACCCATTACCTCTGCCGCGTCCTTCGCGCGTTCGGCACTCTTCCACAGGATGGAGGCGCAGCCTTCCGGCGTGATCACCGAATAGGTGCTGTACTCCAGCATCAGCGTGCGGTCGCCAACGCCGATCGCGAGCGCGCCGCCAGAGCCGCCTTCGCCGGTCACGGTGCAGATGATGGGTACGCGCAGCTCGGACATTTCGAGCAGATTGCGCGCGATCGCTTCGGACTGGCCGCGCTCTTCCGCGCCGACGCCCGGATACGCGCCCGGTGTATCGATGAAGGTGAGGATCGGCAGGCGGAACCGTTCCGCCAGCTTCATGAGGCGCAGTGCCTTGCGATAGCCCTCGGGACGCGGCATGCCGAAATTGCGCCGGATCTTGGTCTTGGTGTCGCGGCCTTTCTGGTGGCCGATGATGACGACGCTGCGTCCGTCGATGCGACCGACTCCACCGACGATGGCTGCGTCGTCGGCATAGGCGCGATCGCCGGCGAGCTCGACGAATTCCTCGCAGATCGACCGGATGTAGTCCAATGTGTACGGGCGCGACGGATGCCGTGCGAGCTGGGAAACCTGCCAGGGCGTGAGATTCCGGAAAATCTCGGCGGTCTTCAGCTTTAGCTTGTCACGCAGGCGCGCTATCTCTTCGTCGATATTGAACGCTTGGCCATGGCTGGCATGCCGCAGCTCCTGGATCTTGCCTTCCAGTTCGGCGATAGGCTGTTCAAAGTCGAGAAAGTTCGGGTTCATTCGTGGCGCATGTACGGACAAAGGTGCGCAGTATAGCGACTTGACGGGCCAACCTGTTGAGTGGGACCGACCGCAGTCCAGGCCAGCTTATTCGCCGCCGCCGTTGGACGGTGTTTGCGCGCGCGCGAGCACGAGGTTGTCGCTGGTGCCAGGCAGCTGGCGCAGCGCCCGCAGCAGCGCCGGGCTGGTACGCACGCGCCATTCCGCCGACAGGTCGAGCTTGCAGCCGCCGCCGTGCCGGTTGGTGTATTCCAGCCGCACCGGCGTCTGCCCGCCGCGATAGCCCAGGAGCGTGGCCTTGAGCTGATCGGCATAGCCGGGTGCCGGTGCTTTGATGCCGATATGCAGCGCGCGCGCGAAGCGCTCGCAGGCCTGCTCCAGCGTCAGCACGCTGCGCGCGCGCAACTGGTTGGCGTTGGAGAAATCGTCGAAGGACAGGCCGCCTTCGATGATGAGGGTTGCACCCTGCGCGAGCAGATGGCCGTATTCGGCGTAGGCGTCGCGGAAGAAGCTGGTCTCGATGCGTCCGCTCCAGTCCTCGAGCGTGACGAACGCCATCGAATCGCCGCGCTTGCGCAGCGCGACCACCTGCCCGGCGACGGTCCAGGGCGTGTCCGGGCCGCGGCGGAAACGGTTGTCGCCCTCGTCGCCTTCCTTCTTCTTGAATTTCGGCGGCTGGAACTTGTGCTCGATCTGGCCGATTTCACAGGTGGCCAACTGCATAAGTTGAGGCTTCCAGGTGTCAGTCGGATGGCCCGACAGGTAATAGCCCAGGGTCTCGCGCTCGCCGGCCAGCAGTTGCTCTAGGGGCCACTCGTCCACGTCCGGCGGCATCTGCACGATAGTCTGCGCGCCCATGCCCGTGCCGAAGATGTCGACCTGTCCGCTCTGCCGGTCCTTCAGCGCCTGCTCGGCGGCCTTGGCCGCTTCGGGCAGGTGCGTCATCAGCGTTGCGCGGTTCTTGCCGGCGAGGCCGTCGACCGCGCCGGACTTGATCAGCGCCTCGAGCACGCGCTTGTTGAGCTTCTGTGCATCGACGCGCTGGCAGAAATCGAGCAGGCTGGCGTAGGCGCCTCCGCGCGCGCGTTCCTGCACGATGCTGTCGCAGGCGCCATGTCCGACGCCCTTGATCGCGCCGAGGCCGCAGCGGATCGCGCCGTCGTCCTGCGCCTCGAACATGTACGCCGAGGCATTGACGTGCGGCGGCAGCACGCGGATGTTCATCGCGCGCGCTTCGTCGCGGAAATTGACGACCTTGTCGGTGTTGTCCATGTCCGAGGACAGCACCGCGGCCATGAACTCGGCCGGGTAGTGCACCTTGAGCCAGGCGGTCTGGTAGGCGACCAGCGCGTAGGCGGCCGAATGCGACTTGTTGAAGCCGTATTCGGCGAACTTTTCCATCAGGTCGAAGATCGAGCTGGCGCGCTGCGGATCGACGTTGTTGGCTGCTGCCCCGGCCTCGAACTTGCTGCGCTCCTTGGCCATCTCCTCGGGCTTCTTCTTGCCCATGGCGCGGCGCAGCAGGTCGGCGCCGCCCAGCGAATAGCCGGCCAGCACCTGAGCGATCTGCATCACCTGTTCCTGGTACACGATGACGCCATAGGTCGGCGCGAGCACAGGTTCCAGCGAGGGATGCGGATAAGTCACGGCGGCATTGCCGTGCTTGCGGTCGACCCAGTCGCGATCCATTCCCGAGCCCAGCGGGCCGGGACGGAACAGGGCCGCGAGCGCGATGATGTCTTCGAAGCGGTCGGGCCTGGCGCGCTTGAGCAGCTCTCGCATGCCGCGCGATTCGAACTGGAACACCGCAACGGTGTCGCCGCGTGCGAACAGCTTGTAGGACTCGGCGTCGTCCAGCGGCAGCGCGGTGATGTCGATGGCTGCTTCGGCACGCCGCGCGCGCCGCGCGTTGATCGCCTTGAGCGCCCAGTCGATGATGGTCAGCGTGCGCAAGCCGAGGAAGTCGAACTTGACCAGGCCTACCGATTCGACGTCGTCCTTGTCGAACTGGGTGACCACGCCGCCGCCGCCGGCTTCGCAATACAGCGGCGCGAAATCGGTCAGCCGGGACGGCGCGATGACGACGCCGCCGGCGTGCTTGCCGGCGTTGCGCGTGAGGTCTTCGAGTTCGCGTGCGAGGTCGAGCAGCGCCTTGACCTCTTCCTCGGCGTGGTAGCGCTGGATCAGTTCCGCCGAGGCGAGCGAGGAATCCTTGCGTGCGGCGTCGGACTCGCCGAGCGCATCGTCGAGGCTGATGCCCAGGGTCATCGGAATCAGCTTCGCGATGCTGTCGACGAAGCCGTAGGGGTGGCCGAGCACGCGGCCGCAGTCGCGCACCGCGGCCTTCGCCGCCATGGTGCCGTAGGTGATGATCTGGCTGACGTGGTCGCGGCCGTAGGTGTCGGCGACGTAATCGATGACGCGGTCGCGCCCGTCCATGCAGAAGTCGACGTCGAAGTCGGGCATCGACACGCGTTCCGGATTGAGGAAGCGCTCGAACAGCAGGTCGTACGGCAGCGGATCGAGGTCGGTGATGCCGAGGCTGTAGGCGACCAGTGAGCCCGCGCCGGAGCCGCGGCCCGGGCCGACCGGTATGTCGTTCTGCTTGGCCCAGTTGATGAAGTCGGCCACGATCAGGAAGTAGCCGGGAAAACCCATGCTGACGATGACGCCGACCTCGATCTCCAGGCGCTCGACATAGTCCTGCACGCTGCGGCCCGGCGCGGGGCCGTGCTTGTCCAGGCGGGCGCTCAGGCCCTTGCGCGCCTGGTCGAGAATGAACGTGTCGAGCGTGTGTCCCGGCGGCACCGGGAACGCGGGCAGGTAATAGGTGCCGAAAGAAAGTTCCAGATTGCAGCGTTTTGCAATTTCCACGCTGTTGTGCAGCGCGCCGGGCAGGTCGGCGAACAGCGCCTCCATCTCCTGTGGCGACTTGAGGTATTGCTCGGCGGTGTAGTCTCGCGGCCGCTTGGGGTCGGCCAGCACGCGGCCCTGGTGGATGCACACGCGCGCCTCGTGCGCGGCGAAATCCTCACGCAGCAGGAAGCGCACGTCGTTGGTGGCGACGACTGGGCAGTCCAGCGACGCGGCGAGGCGCAGCGCCGCCTCGTTGAACACGGTCTCGTTCGGATGGCCGACCCGGCACAGTTCGAAATACAGACCGTCGCCGAGCAGTCCCAGCCACTGGCCGCAGCGCGTTGCGGCGAGTTCGGTATTGCCGGCCAGCAGCAGGTGGCCGACATCGCTCTCGCGGCCGAGCAGAGCGATCAGGCCCTCACTCTGGCCGTGGATCCAGTCCGCGTCGACCTGGGCGAAATCGCCGTGCTGGCCTTCGGTGTACGCGCGCGAGATCAGGCGCGACAGATTCAGGTATCCGGTGCGGTTGCGGCACAGCACGGTCAGTCGTGTCGGCTTGTTGCGATCGGCCGGATTGGAGATCCACAGGTCGGCGCCGGCGATCGGCTTGACGCCGGCCTTCTCCGCGTCCCGATAGAACTTGACCAGCGCGAACAGGTTGACCTGGTCGGTCAGCGCGATCGCCGGCATGTCCGCCTTCGCACAGCCCTTGATCAGCGAAGCGATGCGGATGGTCGAGTCGATCAGCGAGTATTCGCTGTGGACATGCAGATGGACGAAACGGGCGGTCATCGAGATCGAGCAGGGCGCCCTGGGGGTCGGGCAGGTTAAGCGCCCTGGCCCGGGCGGACAAGACTTGACGCGCGCGCGAACCGCGTTCCTTCGCATGCCATTCAAACGTTCGTGTTGCAGCGCCGAATGCCCCGGAGGGCGCGGGCGTATACGCTCCGGGTTTGCCGCCGCGGCGATCGCGACGCGGCCTACCCGGGAGAACCGTCATGTTCCAGACCTGTGCGCGGCGCGGCCGTCAGCGCCGCCTGCTCGCCTTCGCCGTTGCCGCTGCGCTTGCGGGCGCGGCGTCCGCCGAGCCGATCAAGATTCCCGAACTCAGGGCCGCCGCCAGCGTCGCCACCGACGCCGAAGGCATTCCGCTGATCAAGGCGCAGAACGAACACGACCTGGCTTTCCTGCAGGGCTACGCGCATGCACGCGACCGCTTCTTCCAGATGGACTTCAGCCGCCGCGGCGCGAGCGGCACGGTAGCTGAGCTCGTCGGCCAGGCTGCCCTCGCCAACGATGTACAGACGCGCACGCTGGGCCTGCGCCGCGCCGCGTGGGCGACCTGGCAGGCGGCCAGCGACGACACCCGGGGCTGGCTCAAGGCCTATGCCGACGGCGTGAACTACTGGCTGCGCTCCACGGCCAGTCTGCCGCCGGAATACACGGCGCTCGAAATCAGCCAGGTCGAACCGTGGTCGCCGGTCGACAGCATCGTCATCGGCAAGGCACTCGCGTTCCAGCTGTCGTTCGACCTGGACATCCAGACCACACTGGAGCTCGGCGGCTACCAGCAGGCAGGCCAGGCCGGCGGCTTCGACGGCACGGCGCTGTACTTCGGCGATACCCATCGACTGGCGCCGCCCGACAACCGCGTGACGATCGCGCCGGCAGCCGGTGCGGCAGCCGGCGGCGCGCTCCCCGGCGAAATGCCCAAGGCAACGCCCAGCGTGTCGCCGCTCGATGCGACGACGCTGGAACTGGCTCGCGCCTACCGCGACAAGATCGCCGACCATCCGCTGATCGGCCCGCATCTCAAGCCGCGAGAAGGCCGCGCCGGATCGAACGAATGGGCTGTGTCCGGCAGCCTGACCCAGTCGGGCAAGGCCATCATGGCCAACGACCCGCACCTGAGCCTGGCGCTGCCGTCGGTATTCGTCGAGCAGCACCTGTACTCGACGAATCCGGCGATCAACGTCACCGGCGTGACCGTGGCCGGTGCGCCCGGCGTGATCCAGGGCTGCAACGACAAGCTGTGCTGGGGCACGACGACCAATCCGCTGGACGTGACCGACGTGTTCCAGGAAACCCTGCGCCTCAACAGTTACGGCCTGCCGTATGCGACCGTGCATGCGGGGGTGGAAGAGCCGGTCGAGTGGGTGTTCCAGAATTTCTATGTGAACAAAGTGGGCGACGGCCAGGCCAACAACCTCGCGCGCGACAACTCGGTCGGCTATACCAGCGGCGCGGTCACCGTGATCGTGCCGCGGCGCAACCGCGGTCCGATCGTGCAGATCTCCGGCGCCAGCGGCCTGTCGGTCGCCTATACCGGCTGGGGTGCGACGAGCGAGCTGGAATCCTTCCGCCGCATCAACCGGTCGCAAAATCTGGTCGAGTTCCAGCAGGCACTGAGCTATTTCGACGTCGGTTCGCAGAACTTCGCCTACGCCGACGTCGACGGCAACATCGCCTATTTCACGAGTGCGGAGCTGCCGCTGCGCACCGACCTGCAGACCTTGAACACCGCCGACGGCGGCCGTCCGCCGTGGCTGATCCGCGATGGTTCCGGGACGCTCAAGCACGACTGGCTCCCGCTGCAGGCGCGCCAGACCAACCAGGCCGTTCCGTTCGAGGTGCTGCCGTCAGCGGAAATGCCGCAGGTCATCAACCCGGCCAAGGGCTGGTTCGCGAATGCGAACAACGACCCGGTCGGCACGACGCTGGACAATAATCCGCTGAATCAGGTCCGTCCCGGCGGTGGCCTGTACTACCTCAATTTCAAGTATTCCTCGTACCGGCAGGGCCGTATCGACCGCAAGCTCGCCACGCAGGTCGCGAGCGGACAGAAGATCAGCGTCGCCGACATGAAGAAGCTGCAGGCGAACAACCAGCTCATGGACGCGGAGTTGCTGTCGCCGCACCTGATCACCGCGCTGAACCGCGGCAGGGCCGCCGGTGCCTGGGCACCGCTCGCCACCCTCGCCGCGGACGCGAAGGTGGCTGAGGCCGTGACACGCATCCAGGCCTGGGACTTCAGCACGCCGACCGGCCTCACCGAAGGCTTCGACCCGGGCGACAACCCGAATGCGCTGGCCGCGCCGAGTGCGGCGGAGATCGACGCGAGCGTCGCGGCGAGCCTGTTCGCGATCTGGCGTTCGCAGGCGATCCGCAACACCGTCGATGCGACGCTGGCGAAGGTCGGCCTCGGTTCGGCACTGCCGGGCGGCTCGGACGGCTACGCCGGACTCAAGTTCCTGCTCGACAACTTCGGCGTGCTGCGCGGCAAGGGCGCCTCCGGCCTCACCTTCTTCAGCGTGCCGGCGAGCGTGGGGGCGGCGCCGACGCCCGAGGATGCGCGCGACTACGTGCTGCTCAAGAGCATGCAGGACGGCCTCGCGCGGTTCGCGAGTGCGGATTTCGCTGCGGCATTCGGCGGCTCCACCACGCTCGCCGACTACCGCTGGGGCAAGCTGCATCGCATCGTGTTCGCGCATCCGCTCGGCGGTCCGTTCAATCTGCCCGGGGCCAATCCTTATGGATTTGGCAACTTTTCCCCAACGCTGCCGGGCGTGCCGCGCTCGGGCGGCTTCGACGCGGTCGATGCGTCGAGCCACAACGCGCGCGCGAACGGCGTCAATGAGTTCATGTATTCCAGCGGTCCGGCGCGGCGTTTCGTCGGCGAGATGACGACGCCGATCACCGCGAGCGAAATCATTCCGGGTGGGCAGAGCGCGGTACTCGGCAGTCCGCTGTACGCGAGCCAGCTCGGCCGCTGGCTGACCAACAACTACCATGCGCTGCCGGTGGACATTGCCGCCACGACGACCGCGTCGCCTGCGGTGCTGGAATTCATTCCCTAGGAAAGTCCCGAGCAGTTTCCTGGTCGACGCTCCTGTGAGCCACACCAGATCTCCACAGCCCCGGGCCAAAACCAGGGGGGTGGGCCGGCGCCCCCGTGTGGGGTGGCATTGTTTAAAAACAGCGGGTGTGGGGGGTGGAAAGTAAACCCCCCATAA